>NZ_QKTA01000016.1:0-103625 GCF_003234395.1 Curtobacterium sp. MCLR17_051 | reverse complement strand
GCTTCACGACGCGCCGCGTGCGCTTCGGCGAGATCGCACGAACCGTCGCTCGACAGGCGCTCTCGACCGCTAGAGCGCCTCGGTTGCACCACGCAACTTTCGTGCGTGACGCGCCGCTCGACTCCGGCGGAATCATGCATCACGCGGCGGGCCTGTGCATTACAGCGGTGTAAACAAATCGCCCCCGGTTCGTTCTGTTCCGTGACAGGGTGATACCAATGAGCGTTCCTGGCCGGGCACACAGACGTTCCACCCTCCGGCTCAGGACTCTTGCAATCATGACCAGAGAGGCAGCGGACATGGCATCCGTGACCAAGTGGGGCAAGCGCGGCATCGCGCTCGGCGCCGGTGCAGCAGCGACGGCGCTGGTGCTGACCGGCTGCGCGAGCAGCAGCGTGAGTGACACCGAACTGAACGGCCTGAGCATCGGGACGACGGACAAGATCACGTCCCTCGACCCGGCCGGTTCCTACGACAACGGCTCCTTCGCCGTGCAGAACCAGGTGTTCCCGTTCCTGATGAACACGCCCGTGGGGAGCCCGGACGTCGAGCCGGACATCGCCACGAAGGCGGAGTTCACGAACCCGACCACCTACGAGGTCACCCTCAAGGACGGGCTCGAGTTCGCGAACGGCAACAAGCTCACGTCGAGCGACGTGAAGTTCTCGTTCGACCGCGAGCTGAAGATCAACAACGAGAACGGTCCGCAGTCGCTGCTGGCCAACCTCAAGAGCATCGACACCCCGGACGACACCACCGTGGTGTTCAACCTCGACCACGCCGACCAGACCTGGCCGCAGGTGCTCTCGAGCCCCGCGGGTCCGATCGTCGACGAGGACGTCTTCAGCGCGACGAAACTCACCAGCGCCGACGACATCGTCAAGGGCAAGGCGTTCGCCGGGCAGTACCAGATCAGCTCCTACAAGGAGAACGACACGATCCAGTACAAGACGAACCCGAAGTACGACGGCCTCCTCGGCAAGGCGAAGACCGACGAGGTCACCGCCAGCTACTACACCAAGGAGACCGACCTCAAGCTCGCCGTGCAGAAGGGCGACGTCGACGTGGCGTACCGCTCCCTGACGCCGACCGACATCTCGGACCTGCGCAAGGACGACTCCCTCAAGGTCACCGACGGCCCCGGCGGCGAGATCCGCTACGTGGTCTTCAACTTCAAGACGCAGCCGTTCGGCACCGGGCAGGACGACGCCGACGAGGCGAAGGCCCTGGCCGTGCGTCAGGCCGCGGCCGACGTGGTCGACCGCGCCCAGCTCGCGAAGGAGGTCTACAACGACACCTTCACCCCGCTGTACTCGATGGTGCCGGACGGCCTGACCGGCGCGGTCCAGCCGTTCAAGGAGATGTACGGCGACGGCGACGGCGGCGCGGACGTGTCCAAGGCGAAGAAGACGCTGTCGGACGCCGGCGTCAAGGGCAAGGTGCAGCTCGACATCCAGTACGCGCCCGACCACTACGGTTCGGCCTCGGACGACGAGTACGCGCTGCTCAAGCAGCAGCTCGAGGACTCCGGTCTGTTCACCGTCAACATCCAGTCGACGGTCTACACGACCTACGCGCAGGAGCGCACCAAGGACGCCTACCCCGTGTACCAGCTCGGCTGGTTCCCGGACTTCTCCGACGCCGACAACTACCTGTCGCCGTTCTTCACCAAGGAGAACTTCGTCCAGAACCACTACGACGACCCGGAGATCCAGGACCTCATCGCGAAGGAGCAGGCCGAGTCCGACCCGGACAAGCGTGCTGACCTGATCGAGCAGGCCCAGGAGCGCGAGGCCACCCAGATCTCGACGCTGCCGCTGCTGCAGGGCAAGTCCGTCGCGGTCGCCGGCAAGGACGTCAAGGGCCTGACCCTCGACGCCTCGTTCAAGTTCCGGTACGCCACCCTGAGCAAGTAGCACCAAGCCCCACGTGCAGGCCGCGGGCGTTCCCACGAGGAGCGCCCGCGTGCCTGTGCAACGGCGACGAAAGGCACACACCCCGTGACCCTCAGCACTCCCGAGGCGACGCAGGACGTGAACGGCACCGATCCCACCAAGCCACAGGCACAACGCAGTGCCAAGAACAGTGGTGGCGGACTCGGCCGGTACATCCTCGTCAGGTTCCTCCTCATCATCCCGACCGTCTTCATCCTGGTGACGCTCGTGTTCTTCCTGATGCGCGTCATCGGGAACCCGATCACCGCATCGGTCGGCGGTCGACTCACGCCGAGCCAGCTACAGGAACGCCTGCACGCCGCCGGGTACGACCGGCCGGTGCTCGTGCAGTACTTCGAGTACCTCGGCAACATCCTGCGCGGCGACTTCGGCACCTCGTCGACGGACAACCGTCCGATCACCGACATCATCGTCACGTACGGCGGTGCGACCGCGGAGCTCGTGTTCTACGCGCTCATCGTCGCGCTGGTGCTCGGCATCCCGCTCGGCATGCTCGCCGCGTACACGCGTGACAAGTGGCCGGACGTGCTGCTCCGCGCGCTGGCGATCCTGACCTACGCCACGCCGGTGTTCTTCGGTGGTCTGCTGCTCAAGCTCGTCTTCTCGGTGTGGCTCGGCTGGCTGCCCCTCGGCGACCGGGCCTCGACCCGGGTGTCGCTCATCCTCGACGGCATCCCCGGCGCGAGCGGCATCTACATCATCGACGCGCTCCGCACCGGCAACGCCCAGGTCATCGGCGACGTGCTCCAGCACGCCGTCCTGCCCGCGCTGACGCTCGGCCTGCTCACCGCCGGCATCTTCCTGCGCCTGGTGCGCGCGAACATGATCGGGTCGCTCGGCTCCGAGTACGTCGACGCCGCCCGTTCCCGCGGTGTGCGCGAGTCGCGGTTGGTGCGCACCCACGCGTTCCGTCCGGCCCTCGTGCCGATCATCACCGTGATGGGGCTGCAGATCGCGATGCTCCTGGGCGGCTCGGTGCTCACCGAGACGACCTTCGGGTGGCGCGGTCTGGGCTTCGAGCTCAACCAGTACCTGTCGGCCCGTGACTTCGTCGCGGTGCAGGGCATCGTCGCGATGCTGGCGGTGATCGTCGCGGTGACCAACTTCATCGTCGACGTCGTCGCCGCCCTGATCGACCCGAGAGTGAGGTTCTGACGATGGCCGACACCACCCTCGTCGACCGCCACGAGCCGCTCTGGAAGCGGCTCCCCGTGGTGGTCCAGCTGCGCCGGAGCACCGGCTGGCAGCGCGCCATGCTCATCGTCGGCGTGGTCATCTGCGCCCTCTACCTGCTCGTCGCGGTGTTCGCCCCGCTCCTCGCCCCGTACGGCTTCGGCCAGCTGCAGGGCGCGGACGGGCAGAGCTTCCCGCGCACCGGCGCACCGAGTGCCGAGCACATCTGGGGCACGACGGTCGGCGGCTTCGACGTGTTCAGTCGCGTGCTCTACGGCGCCCGCACGGCCGTGCTCGTCGTCATCGTCGCCGTGATCGTCTCGATCATCGTCGGTGTCCTGCTCGGCATGGTCTCCGGGTACCTGGGCGGCTGGCTCGACCGCGTCCTGGTGGTCGTGGCCGACGCCATCTACGCGTTCCCGTCGCTGCTGCTCGCGATCATCGTGTCCATCGTCATCTCCGGCGGCAACTCGAGCTACTCGGGCGGCATCATCGCGGCGGCGATCTCGATCACCGTCGTGTACGTGCCGCAGTACTTCCGCGTGGTCCGTGCCGAGGCCGTCCGGCTGAAGAACGACGCGTTCGTCGAGTCGGCGCGCGTGATGGGCACGAACCCGTGGCGCATCATGACGCGGCACGTCCTGCGGAACTCGACCCGTTCGCTGCCGCTCATCCTGACGCTCAACGCGAGCGACGCGATCCTGACCCTGGCCGGCCTCGGCTTCCTCGGGTTCGGCATCGGCCCGACGTCCGGCGCCGAGTGGGGCTACGACCTGAGCCGCGCGCTCTCCGACGTCGCGAGCGGCGTCTGGTGGACCGGTGTCTACCCGGGTGTCGCGATCGTGGTGCTCGTGCTCGGCGTGACCTTCATCGGCGAGAGCCTGAACGACATCTCCGATCCCCGCCTGCGTGCACGCCGACGCCTGAAGCAGCTCGTGTCGACGCGCGACACGCGCGACGCCGAGGCACCGCCCACCGCCGGGAACGACACGGAAGGGACGGGCGCATGACCCCGACCACCCGCCTGCAACCGGGCGACACCACCACCGAGCCGGTCGTCGTCGTCGACGACCTGACCGTCACCTTCGCGACCGACGGCGGCGCCGTCGACGCGGTCAAGGGCGTCAGCCTCGACGTCCGCCCCGGCGAGGTCCTCGCCCTGGTCGGCGAGTCCGGCTCCGGCAAGTCCGTCACGGCCCGCAGCATGCTGCGGCTCATGCCGGAGACGGCGACACTCGGCGGTGCGGTGCTGCTCGACGGCACCGACGTCGTGTCGGTCGGCTCGCAGAAGCTCCGCGAGCTCCGCGGGACCGCCGGCGCGATGGTGTTCCAGGAGCCGTCGACCGCCCTCAACCCGGTCTTCACCGTCGGGTGGCAGATCGCCGAGGGGCTCCGTGCCCACGGCGGCGTGTCCAAGAAGGAAGCACGGGCGAAGGCCATCGACTACCTCGGTCGCGTCGGTATCCCGGACCCCGAGACCCGCGTCGACCACTACCCGCACCAGTTCTCGGGTGGGCAGAAGCAGCGCGTGGTCATCGCGAGCGCACTGGCCCTCGAGCCGAGCGTCATCATCGCGGACGAGCCCACCACGGCACTCGACGTGACGGTGCAGGCCGAGATCCTCGACCTGCTGCGCCGCTGCCGCGACGAGTTCGGCACCGCGATCGTCGTGATCACGCACAACATGGGCGTGGTCGCCGACCTGGCCGACCGCGTCGCCGTGATGTACCAGGGCGAGATCGTCGAAGAGGCCACGGCGACGGCACTGTTCGCGACGCCGCAGGCCGACTACACCAAGCGGCTGCTCGCGGCGGTGCCCCGGCTCGAGGCGTCCACCGGGGTGGCCCGGCGCGCCGCGATCTCCGAGGACGTCACCCCGCTGGTCGAGGCGAAGGGGCTCGAGATCGAGTACCCCGGGCGGCTCGGCTCGCCCGCGTTCAAGGCGGTCAAGGGCGTCGACCTGGCGATCCGTCCGGGCGAGGTCCTCGGCCTGGTGGGGGAGTCCGGCTCGGGCAAGACCACCATCGGCCGGGCCATGGCGGGCCTGACGAAGGTCACCGGCGGCTCGCTCAAGGTGCTCGGCGCCGAGATGCTCGGGTACCGCGAACGCGACTTCAAGCACCTGCGCAAGGACATCGGGTTCGTGTTCCAGGACCCGGCGACCTCGTTCAACC
This sequence comes from Curtobacterium sp. MCLR17_051, assembly GCF_003234395.1. Lineage (NCBI taxonomy): Bacteria > Bacillati > Actinomycetota > Actinomycetes > Micrococcales > Microbacteriaceae > Curtobacterium > Curtobacterium sp. MCLR17_051. The sequence continues at coordinate 98,323 of NZ_QKTA01000016.1, read as the reverse complement.
CGCTGCTGACGATCGCCGAGTGCGTCGCCGAGCCGCTGGTCGTGCACAAGGAGGTCTCGAGCCCCCGTGCCGCGCGCAAGCGGGTGGACGAGCTGCTCGAGGCCGTGCAGCTGCCGGCCGCCTACGGCGACCGCTACCCGCACGAGCTCTCCGGCGGGCAGCGCCAGCGTGCATCGCTCGCCCGGTCGCTCGCGCTCCGGCCGAAGCTGCTCATCGCCGACGAGCCGACGAGTGCGCTCGACGTCTCCGTGCAGGCCCGGGTGCTCGAGCTCTTCCTCGAGCTGCAGCAGGACCTCGGCTTCGCCTCGCTGTTCATCAGCCACGACCTCGCGGTCGTCGGCGCGCTGTCCGACCGGATCGCGGTGCTGTACCGCGGTGACCTGGTCGAGACGGGCACGACGGCGCAGGTCCTCGGCGCGCCGCAGCACCCCTACACGCAGCGGCTCCTCGCGTCGCTGCCGGTGCCGGACCCAGCCGAGCAGGCGGAGCGACGGCGTACGCTGGAGCGACTGGAGAACGTCGGGTCCTGACCCGACGTGACCCGCCCTGGAGGCCCGGCCAGCGTCGTCGACGCACGCCGGGCCTCCAGGGCGGTCGTCTCCACTGCTGCACGCACGACGGACCTGCCAGGGCGGCCCGTCGCGAACCGCCGCCAGGGGGCGGCGTGGAAGGGGACCCATGATCGCGGTCAACGGACCGGCGGTCGTCGCGGACGACGTGTCGATCGAGTACCGGGGCGGACGCGGGGGCGAGTCCATCCGGGCCGTCGACGGCGTGAGCCTCACGGTCCGGCAGGGGGAGATCCTCGCCCTGCTCGGTGAGTCGGGATCGGGCAAGTCGACCTTCGCCGCCGCCATCGCGGGCCAGCTCGGATCCCACGGCGAGGGTGAGGGCGCCCTCCGTCGGCACATCGTCGGCGGCGAGCTGACCGTGCTCGGCCAGAAGACCCGGGGCCTCCGCCCTTCGTCGCGCAAGCTCGAACGGCTGAGCGGCCGGATCGGGTACCTGCCGCAGGACGGCGCCGACCGGCTCAGCCCGGACCTGACCGTCGGCGAGGCCGTCGCCGAACCGATCTACGCCCGCGACCGCCGGTTCGACCGGCGCGAGGCCGGGCTCATCGTGGCCCGGCTGCTCGACGCGGTGCACCTGCCGCTCGGGGCGATGCGCCTGAACACGTGGGAGCTGTCGAGCGGTCAGCGCCAGCGTGTCGCCCTGGCGAAGGCGCTCGTGCTCGAGCCTCAGCTGCTGGTCGCGGACGAACCAGCGCGCGGCGTCGACGTGCTCGTGCGGCAGTCCGTGCTCGAGGCCCTGGCGACCCTGCAGCGCGGCCGGCAGTTCTCCGCCGTCGTCGTGTCCAGCGACCTGCGCGAGGCCCGCGCCCTGGCCGACCGCGTCGCCGTGATGGCCGATGCCCGGCTCGTCGGGCTCGGCACCTTCGACGAGGTCCTCGACAACCCGGTCGACCCCTACGTGAAGACCCTCGCCTCGACCGCGGCCCGCGGCGTGAAGCGTCGTCCGGCACCGACGACGGCCCGCCGTTCGTCCGCGCCGCGCCGTCCGCTCGCCGCCGGCACCGGCCCGCGCACCGACCGTCAGGAGAACGCGTGAGCACCACTTCCCAGGGCCCTCGCGGCCACCGCGCCGTCGTCCCCACGTCGGGTGCACCGCTGCCGATCGACGCCCCGCAGCCCGGGCCGGTCGCCGTGCTGCCGGAACCGACGGACCTGCACGTGGTCGCCGTGACCGAGGCCGGCGGCACCGTCGCGCCGCTCGACGCCGACACCCGCGGTGTCGTCTGGCTCGACCCCCGCGATCCGGCCGGCCTCGCCGACGCGCTGTCGTCGGCACCGGGGGTCGGCTGGGTGCAGCTGCCGTTCGCCGGCGTCGACGCCTTCGCGCACCTGATCCAGGAGCACGGCGACCGCGTGCTGTTCACCTCGGCCAAGGGCGCCTACGCGGAGCCGGTCGCCGAGCACGCGCTCGCGTTGACCCTCGGCACGCTCCGGGTCCTGCAGAAGCGCGCTCGAGCATCGTCGTGGGCCACCGAGCCCGAGGGTGTCTCGCTGTACGGGCGGAACGTCGTCGTGATCGGTGCCGGCGGGATCGCCCTCGAGTACCTCCGGCTGCTCGCCCCGTTCGACGTCGATGTCACCGTCGTGCGCCGCTCGCCCGAGCCCGTGCCGGGAGCCGCGCGCACCGTCACCACCGACGAGCTCGACCGGGTCCTGCCCGACGCCGACGTCGTGATGATCGCAGCGGCGATGACCTCGGGCACCGCGAAGCTCTTCGGTGAGCAGCAGTTCCGGATCATGAAGCCGTCCGCCCGGCTCGTGAACATCGCCCGCGGCGGACTCGTGGACACCGACGCACTGGTCGCCGCCCTGCGCGCGGGGGAGATCGCCGCGGCTGGCCTCGACGTCACCGACCCCGAGCCGCTGCCCGACGGGCACCCGCTCTGGTCGGAGCCCGGCGCGGTCATCACCCCGCACCAGGCGGACACACCGGAGATGGTCGCACCGCTGCTCGCCGAGCGCGTCCGGCTCAACGCCGCGGCGTTCCTCGGGGGCGACGGCGAGGGCTTCGTCGGCGTCGTCGACCCGGTCGCCGGGTACTGACACGGGGGCCTCGAAGCGCGGCGCGCCCGGGCGGCGTGTCCGATGCGGTGGAGGGCCTCGGCGTCCTGCTATGCTGTTACCCGTTGTTCGCACGTCATTCGCCAGCGGACAGTGATCCTCGATAGCTCAATTGGCAGAGCAGCCGGCTGTTAACCGGCAGGTTGTTGGTTCGAGTCCAACTCGGGGAGCGACAGGTCCTCATCCCTTCGGGGTGGGGATCTTTTGCGTTGCTGTCGTCGTGCGCGTTCGGTGCTCCCTGTACGATCGTTCCGTCATGACGAACACTCGGGAGTCCCGCCGCGGACGTTCGGAGCGAACGGAGCGGCGGTCCGTCGTGCAGGCGGTGGACGTCGCACTGTCGTCACGAGCGTCGTTCGTGGTGGTGCTGACGGTCTTCGTCGTCATGGGGTTCGCCTTCGCCGGGTGGTTCCACGTCCACGTGGCCGCGGCCCCGGACGAGCGAGGGCACGTCTGGAACATCCTGCTCTACGCCGAGCGCCCCGTGCTCGCGGGCCCCTACCTGCAGCAGGTCGACCCGTCGCAGCTCTGGATGGGCGAGCTCGTCCGGTCGCCGCTGTACCTGTACCACTACCTGATGTCGTTCCCCGCGCGCGGAGCACTCGCGATCGGGCTCGACTACGAGCAAGTCGTCTTCGTTCTCCGTGCCGTGGACGTGCTGTGGGCAGCTTCGGGGCTCATCGCGCTCCGGTCGCTGTTCCAGCACGCTCGCGTCCCCGCGTCGATCGGGCTGCTCGCGATCGTGGCGACGGCGTTCACGGGGCGGTTCACCTGGCAGGCCGCGTCGGTGAGCTACGACGCCCCGGCCATGGCAGCGCTCTTCGTGTTCGCCGCCGTCGCGGTCCGTTTCGTCCGCGGTGGGGGACTGCGCACGCTGGCCTGGATGGCCGTCGCAGCGCTGTTCGCCCTCCTGATGAAGTACTCGCAGGCGCCGTTCGTGCTCGCGGGAGGGTTCTTCGCCATCCTGCTGCGGTACCGCGCCGCCGGCTGGTCGTGGTTGCGGCACCCGGTGCAGCGAGCCGTCGGGGGACTCCGCGCGCGACCCGGACAGTCGATCGTGCTGCTCGTGATCGGCGGTGTGCTGACCGCTCTCGCGATCGAGCGCTTCGGTCTGAACCTGTTGCAGTTCCGCGCGGTGAACCCCGCCTGTACTGCCCTGCACAGTCGTGCCGATTGCATGGACTACGCGATCTTCCGCCGGAACTACGCCGCTTCCCGCGCCCACGACCTGGCCGAGGTGAACGGAACGCTGCCGGCATTCGCGCCGCTGTCCTTCCTGTGGTCATGGGTGACGATCTACTTCCAGTCACTGTTCTTCTTCTGGGGCGCCTCGTTCCCGTGGCGTCCGAACCCGTCGGTCGTCGTGTTCGGAGCCTCGAGCGCCGTCGTCGGCATCGGGATCGCGCTGACGCAGGCCCGACGGATCCTGCACGATGCGGCGCTCACCTGGTGCGCCGCGGTCGCGGCGACCTACACGTTCGCCGTCCTCTGCTTCAACGCCGCCACGATGGTCAACTTGGGGGAGTCGTACGCGTTCTCCGGTCGCTACCTGTTGCCAGCGATGCCGTTGGCCGTGGTCGTCGTCCTGGTTGGTGTCCGGACGTGGCTCCGACGTCTCCGACCGCGAACGCGTTCCGTCGCGACGGCCGTGGTCGGCGTGGTGCTCGCCGCGCTCTTCGTGTTGTACAACCCGCTGAGCGCGTTCTTCCCCTACGCACACTCCGCCGCGTGGTACTCCGATTGGGGGCTCGACGTCCTGCCGAGATGGCTGACCGGGGTCGAGTCGTGAGCGCGTCCCGTCGCGCCCGTGGGGTGAGCGTCGGAGTCGCCTCAGCTGCCTTCGTCGTGGTGATCGGTGTCGCAGCCTTCCTCAGGCCGGGCGACGACGGGGGTACGAGTCACGATGTCGACGGTTGTGCGGTGGTGTCCGAGCCGGGGCCGGCCACGGCGACGGCGTGCCCCGGAGCCGACCTGTCATCGGTCGATCTCTCGACGGCCGACCTCCGGCTCGCAGACCTGCGTGGTGCTGACCTCCGTGACGCAGACCTCTCCGAGACCGTGTTCTTCGGAGCCGACCTGCGCTCGACCGACCTGCGCGGCGCGGACCTCCGGGAGGCTGATCTGCACGCCGCCGATCTGCGCGGTGCTGATCTGCGCGGAGCCCGGCTCGCGGACGCTGATCTCTCCTCCGCCCGGATCGACGGTGCAGACGTCTCCGGTGCCGACCTGTCGGGCGCTCGGATCGAGCAGATGAGCGTCCGGGGCACAGCACTGGAACCCGGAGCGCTCTCGGTCCGGAGCACCGACGGCACAGCAGTCCGCGTCGTGCTCCGACTGGAACTGCCACTCGGACTGACTTCTCCGAACTGCAGTGACCGTGTGGTCACCGCGCCGGTCGGCACGACGACCGTCCGGTGCCAGATCCGCACGGACGCACGACACGGCGGTCGTCTCGAGGCGCCGGTGGACGTCGTCGTCGCCGGACAGGACAGCTGAACCTCGATCGCGGTCAGCGAGCGTCGGGCTCGACCCTGAGCGTGCCGTCCCGGTTGTTGTCCTCGATGATGCCCTGTCGGGGCACGTAGACGTCGAGGTAGTCGAGCCGGAAGTGCTGGAGTTCTGCAGCGTGTTCGTCGAGGAACGTCCGGACCTGCTCGGGCATGGTCCGCCGGGTGTCCGAGCCGACGACGACGGCGTCGAACGGTCCGTTCTCCGGGCGCATGGAGCCACGGTCCCCGAAGTAGATGCGCCAGGTGTTGGCGCTGAACTGGCTGAAGAGGACGCCTTCGGAGTCGTGTCCGCGGACCTTCAGAGCATCCGAGAGCAGAGCGATCCCGCTCGGACGGGTCTGCACGACGGCGACGCCGAGCCGTGCGACGGGGATGAGCAGCGCGGCGACGAGCACTGCCGCCGCAATGCGTCCGACGGGCGGCCGGACGGTCGCCAGTCGCTCGTACCCGATCGCCGCCAAGGCGATGATGAACGGCATCCACGCGTCGTAGTAGTACGGCAGCGAGACGTTGGCGACGATGACGTAGAAGACGAGGAAGACACCGAGGGCGATGCCGAGGTACGCGACCAGGCGGTCCGGTCGGACGACGAGCGCGGCGACCACACCGATGGTCAGGACGCTGAGCAGCAACCAGCCCGTGCCGTCGGCGAGGAACGCGAAGTTCGCCCACCACGGTGCCGCCGGGTAGATCGTCCCGAGGATGGTCGTCGGGTGCCCGTGGGCGTTCTGCTGCGCCTGGAACCGGAGCATCTGCCCGATGGCCCCGAAGAGCCCGACCGGCAGGTAGACGACCACGAACACGACCACGAACGCGACGCCGCCGTACAGCGCACCGACCCCCAGGTCGCGCCACCGACGGAACAGCAGGGGGAGTGCTCCCACGGCGAGGACGAGCACTGCCGTCGACACCTTCGAGGTGACGGACAGTGCGAGCAGCGCACCCGCTGCGGCCACCCACCACCGGTTGCCGGTCCGCATCCAGCGCCAGGCCGCGGCGAGCGAGGCGACGGCGAAGAAGACCATGAGGGGTTCGAGCATCGCGAACCGGTCGATGCGGACACCGATGACCGACCCGGCTTCCGCCCAGGACGAGCCCGAGCCACGCGGCGTCAGCCACCACATCGCCGCCGCGGTCAGGCCGGTCCAGAAGCCGACCTCGCGTCGCAGCCAGAGGAACAGGACGACACCCGTGCCGAGCATCGCGGTCGCAGCCACCAGCCTCGGTCCGAGCGGCCCCTGTCCCACCAGGAGCTGCGCCACGCCGTACACGTACTTCGCGAGCGGCGGGTGCTCGAGGTTGAGCGAGAAGTTCCCGTGCACGTAGGCCCAGCTCGCGCGGAGGTACACGAACTCGTCGTTCACGATGGTCGGACGGCCGAGGTGCCAGTAGGCGACGAACACAGCAGCCAGGGCGACGACCACGAGGGCCGTCGCACGGACGGGGCGGGAGTGCAGGCGGGGGATGAGGACCTCCAGGACAGGGCGATGCCGGACCATCATCGCAGGAGCCGCCGTACGGGTCGTCCGCAGCGCTTGCTGTTAGCGTTCACAGGTGCACCGTTCCCGTTCGCCTCGACTCACGCTCCTCGGCGTCGTCGTCGCCGTGACGGCGGTGCTCACCGGCTGCAGCAGCGTCGGCCCGGACACCGACGCGTCCGAGGACCCGACGAGCTCCGACACCGGCCTGGGCTCGGGCGCGTCGCCCGTGGTCTTCGCGTTCGTCTGCGCCGCCGACGGATCGGAAAGCGAGACCTACACCACCTACTCGGCGGTGTGGGAGGCCGAGCGCGCCGACTGCTCGGCGAAGCGCCTGACCGGGTCGGTGCCGTCGAGCCAGCAGCAGGCCGCGGTGGCGGCGGCGCGCGGTGACGCGACCCTGGTCGAGCTCGCGAGCACGTGCGCGGTCCGCGGCTCGGCGCCGTGGACGTCGGCGGTCGCCGACGCGCGCGGTGCGCACGTGGCCGCCGGGCTCCTGCGGTACTGCCCCGGGCACCCGGAGACCGACCGCCTGCGCGACGCACTGGCCGCCTACCGGGGCTGAGCCGGGCCTCCAGGCCGCCCGCCGGACCAGCGACGGGCTGGACGGCACCGGGTGCCGACGCCGACGGGCGTCAGTCAGCCCTCGGGGTGGTCGCGACCCGGCAACCAGGACTGGCCGGGGCCGCCCCAGCTGCTCTTGCGGATCGCCTTGGCGACCTGCTTGCCGTAGGGGTGCACCAGGCGGTCGGCGTAGAGCCAGCCGTCCAGGTGGTCGTACTCGTGCTGGAAGATCCGGGCCAGCCAGCCGTGCGCCTCGACCTCGAACGGGGTGCCGTGCTCGTCGAAGGCCCGCAGCAGGGCGCCCTCGGAGCGGCGGAGCGGGAACCGCTCGCCCGGGATCGACAGGCAGCCCTCGGACTCCTCGTCCTCGTCGAGCTCCTCGACGGACTCGGGCACCGGGGGCGTGATCCACAGGACGGGGTTCACGGCGGCGCCCCGGTGCAGGACGTCGTCATCGTCGGTGTAGGAGTACACGAACAGGCGCTTGCCGACACCCACCTGCGGACCGGCCAGGCCGACGCCCGGGGCCAGGTCCATGGTCTCGAGCATGTCGGCGACGAGGGTGCGGAGGTCGTCATCGAACGCGGTGACCTCGGCTGCACGCTCGTGCAGGACGGGTTCGCCGGTGATGCGGATCGGGAGAACGGCCATTCACCCAGGTTATCCGGCGGGGGACGGTAGCCTCGACGCGTGACGACGGACCTCCAGCTGCCCGACGCCGTGAGCAACCTCACGCCGTTCCAGGCGCTGATGATCCCGGTGGCGCTGATCGGTGCGGTGTTCCTGTCGCTCGGGGCGCAGTTCCAGAGCCGCGGGGTCCAGCGGGTCGAGGCGCGTCTCGGTCGGCAGTCGAAGGGGCTGAGTGTCCGGCACGTCGTCGGGCTCGTCTCGAGCGGCTACTGGGTGCTCGGCACGCTCATGCTCGGCATCGCGGTGGTGCTCCAGCTGATCAGCATCACGTTCGCGCCCCTGATCGTCGTGCAGCCCCTGGGTGCCGTCGCCCTCGTCATCACGACGTGGTTCTCGTCGCGGTCGTCCGGTGTGCCACTCGGTCGCCGTGCCCGGCGGGCCGTGTGGACGTGCATCATCGGTGTCGGCATCTTCGTCGGGATCGCGGCGTTCGTCGGACACGAGAGCGCGATCACCCGTCAGCAGCTCGTCACCGTGCTGGTGATCCTGGCCGTTGTGCTGGTGCTCGTGCTGGTGTCCTTCCGGCTGGTCGCCAAGCACCGCAGTGCGCTCTACTACATCGTCGGGGCGGGGGTGCTCTACGGGTTCGTGGCGACGCTGGCCAAGGTGGTGCTGAACCGGTTCGTGAACGGCACCTTCGACTGGTTGACCGTGCTCGCCATCGTCGGGGTGGTCGTGGCGGCGTCGCTCGGCGGGTACTTCGTGCAGAACGCGTACTCGAGCGGTTCGGCGGACCTCGTGATCGCTGGGTTGACGGTGATCGACCCGATCGTCGCGGTCGGCATCGGCGTAATCGTGCTCGGCGAGGCCTCGGGGGCGCCGTGGTTCGCGGTCGCGGGCTTCGTGGTGGCCGCGGGCATCGCCATCACCGGGGTGTTCCTGCTCGCCAAGCACCACCCGCAGACCCGGGCCTGACGCCGGCCGGCGCGGGCGACCGGCGCGCACGCGGCGGTGCACTCGCCGCGCACCCCCGGTGGTCGCCGCCCTCATCCGCGCGGCTGACGCGACCGTCGATCCTGGTGCGATAGCGTCACTGCCGACCAGCCATCGCCCACGAGAGGACGAACTCAGCCGTGTCAGGAGACGCCACCACCGCCACCGCCGGACCGACGGAAGCGACGGGCGGTCACCGACCGTTGCGCGTGCTGATCGCAGCGGACACCTTCGCCCCCGACGTCAACGGCGCCGCCACCTTCGCCGAGCAGCTCGCCGTCGGCCTGGCCGAGCGCGGGCACGAGGTGCACGTCGTGGCCCCGGCCTCGAGCCGCCACTACGGCACCTTCGACGAGGAGCACCACGGCGTCACGCTCGTCGTGCACCGCCTGAAGTCGTACAAGTGGCCGCTGCACCCGTGGCTGCGCTTCGTCTGGCCGTGGAGCGTCCGGAAGTGGACCGGCCCGATCCTCGACGCCGTCAAGCCCGACGTGCTGCACATCCAGTCGCACGTGGTCATCGGCCGCGGCATCGTGCACGAGGCGAACGACCGCGGCATCCGGGTCATCGCGACGAACCACTTCATGCCGGAGAACCTGCTCGAGTACACGCCGTTCGGCAAGTGGACGCTGCCCCTCGCGCTGAAGATCGCGTGGAGCGACGCCGCCAAGACCTACCGGCTGGCGGACACCATCACGACGCCGACGAACCTGGCCGCCGACTACCTGCGGAAGGCCATCGCCGGCCAGCAGGTCCTCGCGATCTCGTGCGGCATCGACGCGTCCCGGTACGTGGCGCGCGAGGGACGCCCGGTCAACAACGACATCGTCTTCGTGGGCCGTGTGGCCCCCGAGAAGAACCTCGACGTGCTCGTCCGCGCGGTGGCGCTGCTGCCCGCCGAGCTGTCGGCGACGCTGACCATCGTCGGCGACGGCGAGATGATCCCGAAGCTCACCGCGTTGGCGAAGGAGCTCGGGCTCGAGGACCGCGTGCGGTTCCTGGGGTTCGTCTCCGACGAGCGCAAGCAGGAGGCCCTGACCAACGCGACGGTGTTCGCGATGCCGTCGACGGCGGAACTGCAGAGCATCTCCTCGCTCGAGGGGATGGCGTCCGGGCTGCCCGTCGTCGCCGCCGACTCGATGGCGCTGCCGCACCTGATCGACGGCAACGGGTACCTGTTCACCCCGGGCGACGTGGACGACCTGGCGGCGAAGCTCACGACGGTGCTCACCGCGCCCGAGTCGGAGTACGTGGCGATGCGGGATCGCAGTCTGGCCATGATCGAGGCACACGACATCAACCGCACGCTGTCGACGTTCGAGTCGCTGTATCGTGGTGAGCCGGTGGCCTGAGGGTCTCCGGCGAGGGGCGGTAGCCAAGCTGGTCAAGGCAGTCGGCTCATAACCGAACGATCCGCGGGTTCGAGTCCCGCCCGCCCTACGTGCACATGCCAAGGAAGCGCGACACGTCGCAGGACGACCACGCACCGACACCGAACGTCACCTTCGAGGTGACCCGTGGCGGTACCGGTGTGCGCGTGAACGCCTTCCGTCTCGGGTTCATGGGTGCCATCGGTGTGCTCGTCGCGCTGCTCGCCGGTGCGATCATCAACGAGCTCAGCACGGTGCTGGTCTACATCGGGGTCGCACTGTTCCTGGCACTCGGCATCGACCCGCTCGTGTCGTTCCTGGAGCGGATCATCCCGCGCTGGTCCGCCATCACGATCGTCGTGGTCGCGGTGCTCGGGGCCTTCGCCGGCATCGTCTTCGCCGTCGTGCCGATCCTGGTGGAGCAGGCGTCGAACCTGATCCAGAACTTCCCCGACATCGTGCAGGACATCTCGCAGCAGCAGTGGGTGCAGGACCTGTCGAAGCAGTTCGCCGGGTCGTTCGACATCGACCACGCCCTGCAGTCGCTGCAGTCGTTCGTCGAGAAGCCGGGCAACCTGCTCAGCGTCGGCGGCGGGATCCTGGCGGTCGGCAGCGGCATCCTGTCCGGCGTCACCGGGGCGCTCATCGTCATCATCCTGATGCTCTACTTCCTCGCGTCGATGCGGGGCATGAAGCGTGCGACCTACCGGTTCGTGCCGGCGTCGCGCCGCCAGAACTTCATCGACGTGAGCGAGCAGATCACGCAGGCCGTCGGCCGCTACGTCGTCGGGCAGGTGTCGCAGGCACTGATCAACGGCATCCTGAGCTTCTTCTTCCTGCTCATCATCGGGGCGCCGCTGCCGGTGCTGCTCGCGTCGTTCGCGTTCCTCGGTTCGCTCATCCCGCTCGTCGGCACGCTCGCCGCCGCGATCGTCATCTCGCTGCTCTGCTTCTTCGCGTCGCCGGCCACCGCCCTCGCCGCCGCCATCTACTACCTCGTCTACATGCAGGTGGAGGCCTACCTGATCTCCCCGCGCATCATGTCGCGTGCGGTCCAGGTGCCCGGCGCGCTCGTGGTCATCGCGGCGGTCGCGGGCGGCACGATCGGCGGCGTGCTCGGCGCACTCGTGGCGCTGCCCGTCGCGGCGTCGGTCATCATCATCGTGCAGAAGGTCATCTACCCCCGCCAGGAACAGGCGTGACGAGCGGTACCGGCGCACCCGACGACGCGGTCGTCGCCGCCTGCGCCGAGCACGTCCACGACCGTGACCGCTGGGCGCGCGGTGCCCGTGGGCCGCTCGCCCTGGTGAACGCCCAGCACGTCGACCACCCGCAGCCGGTCTGGCCGGTCCCCGGGACGTGGGCCCCGGCGGTCGGCGGACTCACCGTGACGGCCGAGGCCTCCGACGGTGTCGTCGTCGACGGCGTCCTGGTCGACGGCACGGTCCTGGTGGCTGGCGACACCGCCGTCGTGCCGTCGTCCGTCGCGCTGCCGGACGGCTTCGCCGGCACCGTCAGCGGCGGCACGCTGCGCGTCTGGGACCCGTCGTCCGAGTCGATCGTCCGCTTCGCGCAGATCGCCCGCTTCGCGTGGTCCGGCGACTGGGTGACGTCCGGCACGTACGTCCCGCTGGTGGGAGACGACCTGGAGGCCCGTGGCAGCGTCCGCGACGCCGCCGGCGACGCCCTGCCGGTCGCCGGACACATCGAGACCGTCGTGGGCGGTGCCACGGTGCGGTTCGTCGCCGTTCGGTCGGCTGCCCACCGGGGAGCCCCGCGGCTGCAGCTCATCGTGCAGGACGCCACGAGCGCCCTGCCCGAGGACGACCCGGGCAGCACCTACTCGATGGGTCGGTTCCTGTACCTCGACGACCCCGGCACGGAGGCCACGGTCGAGCTCGACTGGAATCGGCTGGTCCTGCCGCCGTGCGCGTTCTCGTACCAGTACGCGTGCCCGATCCCACCGGAGGACAACCGCGTCCCGGTGCCGATCACGGCGGGGGAGCGACACCCGGTCGACGCGGACGGTGCCGTCCTGCACTGATCGGTGCCGGTTCCTTGCCGTTCCCAGCCGCGGCGCTGCATAATGGGCGTGTCCCGTCGGGACATCACAATCGCATACCGATGGTTCCGTGGCCCCTCGGGTCAGGATCCTCCGCACCAGGTCGATGGGGAAGTCGCACCTGACGTATCGGAGGAACCGTGAACGGAACGACGACAGGAGTGCTCTACGTGCACTCCTCCCCCCGCGCGCTCTGCCCGCACGTCGAATGGGCAGCAGGTCGCGCGATGAACCGCGCCGTGAACTTCTCGTGGCTCGACCAGCCCGCACAGGACGGTGCGCGCCGGACCGAGTACACGTGGACCGGTGCGGTGGGCGCCGGTGCCGCGATCGCGTCGGCCCTGCGCGGGTGGGAACACCTGCGGTACGAGGTCACCGAGGAGCCGACGAGCGCCTCGGACGGCGGCCGCTGGATGCACACGCCCGACCTCGGCGTGTTCTACGCGCAGACCGACGTCACGGGCAACATGGTCATCCCCGAGGACCGGGTGCGCTACGCGATGGAGGTCGCGGGCAGCAACGCCCTCGAGCTGCACCGTGAGCTCCGGCTCGCCCTCGGGCAGGCCTGGGACGACGAGCTCGAGCCCTTCCGCCACGCGGCCGAGGGCAACCCGGTCGTCTGGCTGCACCGCGTCGGCTGACCCGACTCGCAACACGCCGGCGTCTCGGGTGCGCCGGACGCCGACGTCGGGTGCGCAACACGCCGGCGTGCTGTCCTGACGCCGCCGAAGACTCGAGACGCCGCCGAATACGGCGGCGTCTCGTCGTTTCCGGGGCGCCTCAGCGACACGACGGCGTGTTGCCGGGACTCCAACCGGCACCGGAACGACGGAAGCCCGCCCCGACGACGCGGGACGGGCCTCCTGGCAGGGTGGGACGGATCAGACGCTACGGAACGCGACCACGGCGTTGTGGCCGCCGAAGCCGAACGAGTTGCTGACCGCGAGCAGGTCACCCTCGGGCAGTGCGCGCGGCTCGCGGGCCACGTCCATGACGATCTCCGGGTCCTGGTCGTGCAGGTTGATCGTCGGCGGGGCAACGCGGTTGTGCAGCGCGAGGACGGTGAAGACCGCCTCGATCGCACCCGCACCACCGAGCAGGTGGCCCGTCGAGGCCTTGGTCGCGGACACCACGACGTCGTCCAGGTGGTCGCCGAAGACCCGACGCATCGCGTGGTACTCGGCGACGTCCCCGACGGGGGTCGAGGTGGCGTGCGCGTTGACGTGCACGACGTCCTCGATGCTCGCGTCGGCGTGCTCGAGGGCCTGCAGGACCGCACGGGCGGCGGCGCTGCCCTCGGGGTCCGGCGCGGTGATGTGGAAGGCGTCCGAGGTGATGCCGGAGCCGGCGACCTCGGCGTAGATCGTCGCGCCGCGGGCCTCGGCGTGCTCCTTCGACTCGAGGATGAGCGCCGCAGCGCCGTCACCGAGCACGAAGCCGTCACGCGTGACGTCGTAGGGACGTGACGCGGTCTCGGGGGAGTCGTTGCGGCGCGACAGGGCCTGCATCGCGGCGAACGCGGCCAGCGGGAGCGGGTGCAGCGCGGCCTCGGCGCCACCGGTGATGACGATGTCGGCGTCGCCGTCGGCGATGTGCCGGTACGCCTCGGCCAGCGACTCGGTCGACGACGCGCAGGCGGACAGGTAGGTGCGGGCACCACCACGGGCGCCGAACTCCATCTCGATGGCGGCGGCGGGTCCGTTCGCCATGAGCATCGGGACCGTCATCGGCAGGACGCGACGCGGACCCTTCTCGCGCAGGGTGTCCCAGGCGTCGAGCAGCGTGTTCACGCCGCCGATGCCGGTCGCCCAGTCGACGATGAGGCGCTCGGGCACGACCGACTCGTCGTCGATGCCGGCGTCGGCCCAGGCCTCGCGCGCCGCGACGAGCGACAGCTGCGACGAGGGGTCGAGGCGCTTCGACTCGGGGCGGGTGAGCTGGTCGGTGAGGAACCGGCGCGCCTGGCCGGCGAACTCCACGGGGAGTTCGAGCTCGGCGTAGCGGGGGTCCTCGATGCGGGTGATGCCGGACTTGCCGGCGAGCAGCGCGTCCCAGGTGTCCGGGGCGGTCGCGGCGAGGGGTGAGATCGCACCGATCCCGGTGACGACGACGGTCTTCTTGGTCATGGGACGACGTGCTCTTTCGTTGGGGTGAACAAGATGAGCGCCACGGCCCGCAGGGGTCCGCGGGCCGCGGCGCTCAGGAAGCTCGTGTCAGGCCTGGGCCTTGACGATGTAGTCGACCGCGTTGCCCACGGTCTTGAGGTTCTTGACCTCTTCGTCCGGGATCTTCACGTCGAACTTCTCCTCGGCGTTGACCACGATGGTCATCATCGAGATGGAGTCGATGTCGAGGTCGTCCGTGAAGGACTTGTCGGCGGCGACGGTGTCGGTGGCGATACCGGTCTCGTCGTTGATCAGCTCGGCCAGGCCGGCGAGGACTTCTTCGTTGGACAGGGCCATGAGTGTTCTCCTTGAAGGGGGGTGTCGTTTGACCGTTGACCAGCCTAGGGCACGCGGGGTCCGGGTGCGCGGAGGCTCGTCGGGATGGGGACCGGGCGCGCGGGTGCGCGACCGGACGGGGATCAGGGGAGGACGACCACCTGGGCACCGAACACGAGTCCGGCGCCGAAGCCGATCTGCAGGGCGAGGCCGCCCGACAGGTCCGGGTGCTCCTCGAGCAGGCGGTGCGTGGCGAGCGGGATGCTCGCGGCGGAGGTGTTGCCGGTGGTGGTGATGTCGCGGGCGATCGTCACCGTCTCGGGCAGGCCGAGCTGCTTGGCGAACTCGTCGATGATGCGGATGTTCGCCTGGTGCGGCACGAACGCGGCGAGGTCCTCGGGGCGGACGCCGGCGGTCTCGAGTGCCTGGCGGGCGACCTTGACCATCTCCCACACGGCCCAGCGGAACACCGTCTGCCCGGCCTGGCGCATGGTCGGACGCGGTGCTCCGGCCTCCCACTCGTTGTAGGTCGCGGTCATGCCGATGGCGTCCCACTTCGAGCCGTCGGAACCCCAGATGGTGGGGGCGATGCCCGGGAAGTCGCTCGGGCCGATCACGGCGGCGCCGGCACCGTCCCCGAGCAGGAACGAGATCGAGCGGTCCGTCGGGTCGACGACGTCGCTGAGCTTCTCGGCCCCGACGACCAGCACGTGGTCGGCGAGCCCGGACTTGATGAACGAGTCGGCCTGGGCGATGCCGTAGGCGTACCCGGCACAGGCGGCGCTGATGTCGTACGCGGCGGCCGGGGTGGCGCCGATGCGCTCGGCGAGCAGCGACGCCATCGACGGGGTCGCCACGGTGTGCGTGACGGTGCTCACGAGCACGACGCCGATCTGGGACGGCTCGATGCCGGCCTTCTCGATGGCCTCGCGTGCGGCGGCCTCGGCGAGGTCGACGGCCTCGACGTCCTTGCCCGCGCGCTTGCGGGTGATGATGCCGGTGCGCTGGCGGATCCACTCGTCGGACGAGTCGATCGGGCCGACGAGGTCGTCGTTCGGCACGACGTTCTCGCCGCGGGCGGCGCCGAACGCCAGGATCCGGGTGAACTCGTGGCCGCGGCGCTGCTGGAGCAGCGGGCGCGCGGATCCGGTCGGGAGGTCCGTGGGGGCGTCCGTCGGGGTGGTCGGGTCGGTCATGCGGTTGCGTCTGCTTCCTGGCCCGCGCGCTGCAGCAGGTCGATCGCTGCAGGCAGGTCGTCGGGGGTCTTGATGGCGACGGTCGGCGTGCCGCGGAGGCCGCGCTTCGCCAGGCCGACGAGGGCACCGGCGGGTGCGAGCTCGATGATGCCGGTCACGCCTGCGGTGGAGAAGGACTCCATGACCGCGTCCCAGTGCACGGGGTTCGCGATCTGCTGGACCATGAGGTCGACGAAGCGGCGTCCGTCGTCGACGCGGGAGCCGTCGGCGTTGGTCCAGATCGGCAGGGTCGGGTCCTGCACGGTGGCGGCGGCCGCGACCGGGGCGACCCGCTCGACGGCGGGGGCCATGTAGCGGGTGTGGAACGCACCGGCCACGGCGAGCGGGATCACCCGGGCCTTGGCGGGCGGGTCGGCGGCGAGGGCCGCGATGGCGTCTGCGGCACCGGCGACGACGGTCTGGCCGCCACCGTTGTGGTTCGCGGGCACGAGGCCGTGCTCGGCGAGGGCTGCGGCGACCGCGTCGGCGTCGCCACCGAGGACGGCGGCCATCGAGGTCGGCTCGAGCGCTGCGGCGTCCGCCATGGCCCGGCCGCGCTCGGCGACCAGGGCGACGGCGTCGGTCGGCTCGAGGATCCCGGCGACCGCGGCGGCGGTGAACTCGCCCACCGAGTGTCCGGCGACCCCGCCCACCAGGGCACGACGGCCCTCGGCGAGCAGTGCGTCGGCGGTCACCAGGCCGGCGGCCACGATGAGGGGCTGTGCGAGCGCGGTGTCCTTGATGGTGTCCGCGTCGGAGTTCGTGCCGTGCTCGGCGAGGTCGACGCCGATCGACTCCGACCACTGCCCGACTCGTTCACGAACGGTGGCGTCCTCGAGCCAGGGGGCGAGGAAGCCGGGGGTCTGGGAGCCCTGTCCGGGCGCGACGACGACGATCACCGTACAATCCTCGCGTTCTCGTCCCGCGGGGCCCGTGTGGACTTCCCACACGAATCCCCGCGGGACATTGTCGGTTCTCTACCGTCCGGAGCGCTCTAGCGTCGGGGCGTGATGCGGCGACGGCCGGTCGCGGACTCGGACATCGCGCCGAGGATGAGCGCCGACTGCACGATCAGGGCGTCCCGGGCGTGCGTGGCGTCCCACCCGATGATGTCGGCGACCCGGCGCAGGCGGTAGCGCACGGTGTTCGGGTGCACGAAGAGCTCGCGCGCCGTGGCTTCGAGCGACCGGCCGGTGTCCAGGTAGCACCACAGCGTCTGCAGGAGCTCGGTGGACTGGTCCTTGAGCGGGACGTAGATGCGCTGCACCAGGGCGGACCGGGCGAGGGGGTCGCCGGCCAGGGCACGTTCGGGCAGCAGGTCGTCGGCCAGGGCCGGGCGGGGCACGCCGCGCCAGGCACGCGCGACGGCGAACCCGGCGAGGGCGGCCTTCGCACTGGTCGAGGCGTCGACGACCCCGGGGACCTCGTTGCCGAGCACCAGGTGCCCCTCGCCGAACAGTGGTTCGAGGGCCTGCGCGATGGTCGTGAAGGAGACGGGCTCCTCGCCCTCGGGGACGTCGTCACGGGGGGTGGCGCGGCCGATCACCACGACGAGCCGCGATCCCTGGACCCCGACGAGCACGTCGGCGTCCATGTGCCGTGCGGTGCGGCGGACCTGGTCGACCTCGAGCTGCTTCGGTGCGGTGCCGACGAGCACCGCGACCTCGCCGTGGCCGTGCCACCCGAGGGCGGCGATGCGGGACGGCAGTTCGTCGTCGTACTCGCCGGAGAGGATCGAGTCGACCACGAGCGCTTCGAGCCGGGCGTCCCACAGGCCACGGGCCTCGGCCGCGCGGGCGTAGACGTCGGCTGCGGCGAACGCGATGTCGCGGGAGTACTTGAGGATCGCCTCCTGCAGCATCTCGTCGTCGGCGGCGCGTTCCTCGACCACGGTCACCACGACGCGGATGAGCTGCAGGGTCTGCTGCAGGCTCACCGAGCGCAGGAGTTCCCGCGGGGCGGACCCGAAGACGTCGGCCGCGGCGATCCACGGCGTCGACGCGGTGCCCTCGAGCCAGCTGATGAACGAGGTGATGCCCGCCTGGGCGACGAGGCCCACGGCGGAGCGGCGCCCCGGGGGCATCTCGCTGTACCAGGGGAGCGTGTCCTCGAGCCGCTTGATCGTGGCGGTGGAGAGTTCTCCGGACACCTGACGGAGCCAGGAGAGCGCACGCTCGCGCGCGCTCTCCTGGCTCTCGTGGTCCGGGCGGACCGTCGTCACGGGTTGATCAGCTCTCGCCGCCCGCGCTGCCGGTGGTGCCGGCGGTCACGTCGTGCAGGCGGTACTTGTCGATCGCCTGCTGGACGAGCGCGCCGTCGACCTTGCCCTGGCGGGCGAGCTGCTGCAGCGTCCGCACGACGACCGAGGGGCCGTCGATGTGGAAGAAGCGGCGAGCGGCCGGACGGGTGTCCGAGAAGCCGAAGCCGTCGGCGCCGAGCGTGGCGTAGTCGGTCGGCACGAACGGGCGGATCTGCTCCTGCACCAGGTGCATGAAGTCGCTCACGGCGACGACCGGGCCCTCGGTGCCGAGCAGACGCTCGGTGACGAACGGCGTGCGGGCCGGCTCGTTCGGGTTGAGGAACGCCTGCTGCTCGGCGGCCACACCGTCGCGGTACAGCTCACCCCAGCTCGTGACGCTCCAGACGTCGGCCGACACGCCCCAGTCCTCGGCGAGGAGCTGCTGCGCCTCGAGGATCCACGGCACGGCGACACCGGACGCGAGCAGCTGGGCCTTCGGGCCGTCGTGCTCGCTCGCCTTGAGCAGGTACATCCCCTTGAGGATGCCCTCGACGTCAACGCCCTCGGGTTCGGCCGGCTGCACCAGCGGCTCGTT
Source organism: Curtobacterium sp. MCLR17_051 (assembly GCF_003234395.1). Classification (NCBI taxonomy): domain Bacteria; kingdom Bacillati; phylum Actinomycetota; class Actinomycetes; order Micrococcales; family Microbacteriaceae; genus Curtobacterium; species Curtobacterium sp. MCLR17_051. Next base: position 79,573 of record NZ_QKTA01000016.1, on the reverse strand, counting down.
GTAGACCGTCAGGTAGTACATGACGTTCGGGTCGGCGTGCTTCGGCGAGCCGTCCTCGTTCGTGCCGTACATGCGGTCGAGGCCGGCCTTGACGATGTGGCCGATCTCGTAGCCGTACGCCGGGTCGTACGAGACGACGGCCGGGTTCGTCGTGGCGAGGAGCGGCGAGTGACCGTCCGCGTGCTGCAGGCCTTCGCCCGTCAGCGTGGTGCGGCCGGCGGTCGCGCCGATCATGAAGCCACGGGTCATCTGGTCGCCGGCGGCCCAGATGGCGTCGCCGGTGCGCTGGAACCCGAACATCGAGTAGAAGACGTAGACCGGGATGAGCGGCTCGCCCTGCGTCGAGTACGAGGTGCCGACCGCGGTGAACGCCGCGAGGGCACCCGCCTCGTTGATGCCGACGTGGATGATCTGGCCCTGCGGGCTCTCCTTGTAGGCCAAGAGGAGTTCGCGGTCGACCGACGTGTAGTGCTGGCCGTTCGGGTTGTAGATCTTCGCCGACGGGAAGTAGGCGTCCATGCCGAACGTGCGTGCTTCGTCCGGGATGATCGGGACCACGCGGTCGCCGAAGTCGGGCGAGCGCAGCAGGTCCTTCAGCAGGCGTGCGAACGCCATGGTGGTGGCGACCTCCTGCTTGCCGGAACCCTTCTTGACGACCTGGTACTTCGAGTCGTCCGGCAGCGTGAACTGCGTGTACTTCGTGCGACGTTCCGGCACGTAGCCACCGAGCGCGCGACGACGCTCGTGCATGTACTGGATCGCCTCGTCGTCGTTGCCCGGGTGGTAGTACGGCGGCGTGTACGGGTTCTCTTCCAGCTGCGCGTCGGAGATCGGGATGCGCATCTCGTCGCGGAACTGCTTGAGGTTGTCGAGCGTGAGCTTCTTCATCTGGTGGGTCGCGTTGCGCCCCTCGAAGCTCGGGCCGAGGCCGTAGCCCTTGACCGTCTTCGCCAGGATGACGGTCGGCTGGCCCTTGTGCTCGGTCGCGGCCTTGAACGCGGCGTAGACCTTGCGGTAGTCGTGGCCACCGCGCTTGAGGTTCCAGATCTGGTCGTCGGTGTAGTCCTTGACGAGTTCGAGCGCCTTCGGGTCGCGCCCGAAGAAGTTCTCGCGCACGTAGGCGCCGTTCTCGGCCTTGTACGTCTGGTAGTCGCCGTCCGGCGTCTGGTTCATCAGGTTGAGGAGCGCGCCCTCGGTGTCGCGGGCGAGCAGGTCGTCCCACTCGCGGCCCCAGACGACCTTGATGACGTTCCAGCCCGCACCGCGGAAGAACGCCTCGAGCTCCTGGATGATCTTGCCGTTGCCACGGACCGGACCGTCGAGTCGCTGCAGGTTGCAGTTGATGACGAAGTTCAGGTTGTCGAGGCCGTCGTTCGCGGCGACCTGGAGCTGCCCGCGGGACTCGACCTCGTCCATCTCGCCGTCGCCGAGGAACGCCCAGACCTGCTGGTCCATGGCGTCCTTGATGCCGCGGTTCGACAGGTACTTGGCCTGCTGCGCCTGGTAGATCGCGTTGATCGGGCCGATGCCCATCGACACGGTCGGGAACTGCCAGAAGTGCGGCATGAGGCGCGGGTGCGGGTACGACGACAGGCCGCCGCCGGCGTGCGACTTCTCCTGCCGGAACCCGTCGAGCTGGTCCTCGGAGAGGCGTCCTTCCATGTACGCGCGTGCGTACATGCCGGGGGAGGCGTGGCCCTGGAAGAAGACCTGGTCACCACCGGAGGGGTGGTCCTGCGCGCGGAAGAAGTGGTTGTAACCGACCTCGTACATCGCGGCGCTCGACGCGTACGTCGAGATGTGGCCGCCGACCCCGATGCCGGGACGCTGTGCGCGGTGCACCGTGATGGCCGCGTTCCAGCGGATCCAGCGGCGGTACCGGCGCTCCAGCTCTTCGTCGCCGGGGAACTCCGGCTCGTTCTCCGGCGCGATGGTGTTCACGTAGTCCGTCGTCGGGACCATCGGCACACCGAGGTGCAGTTCCTTGGACCGCTTGAGCAGGCTCAGCATGATCTCGCGACCGCGCTGGTGTCCGTGGGTCTGGACCAGCCCGTCGAGGGACTCACGCCATTCGGCGGTCTCCTGCGGATCCTGGTCGTTCGCCCCGGCGCTGTACGGGTCCTGGTCGTTCACCGTCACCCTTGACCTCGTTCGTTCTCGTGGTGGTGGACATGGTGGCTCCGGTGGTCGGGTCGCGACCGGCTGGGGCCCCGTCCACTCTAGGCCCCAGGACCGACGCTGATGCTGATGGTGACGTGCAGGTGGACGGGTGCTTGCATTCGCGTGTCGTCGGCGTAGCATGGCCGATCGTGCACACGCGATCCGCGGCGCACGGACCCGACGGGCACACCCCACGCCCGAGGAAGAAGCACACGTAGCGATGGCACTGGAGATCGGCTCACTCGCGCCGGACTTCGAGCTCCCGAACCAGTTCGGTGAGCACGTCCGACTCAGCGACTTCCGTGGCAACCGCCCGGTCGCACTCGTCTTCTTCCCGCTGGCGTTCTCGTCCGGGTGCACGAACGAGCTCTGCACCCTGCAGGACAACATCACGATGTTCCAGGACCAGCGCATCGAGCTGCTCGGCATCTCGGTCGACTCGAAGGCGACGCTCCGGTCGTTCGCCGAGACGAACGGCTACGACTTCGAGCTGCTCGCCGACTTCTGGCCGCACGGCGCCGTCTCGAAGGAGTACGGCGTGTTCCTCGAGAACAAGGGCTTCGCCACCCGCGCGACCTTCGTCATCGACGTGCAGGGCCGCATTAAGGCCTCGATCATCACCGAGCCCGGCCTGCAGCGCGACGTCGCCGAGTACAAGGCGGCCCTCGACCGGCTCGCCGCCTGCTCGGCACCCGTCCCCGTCGGCTAGCGTTCCGAATCCCTCCTGACGGACGCGTCCGCGTCGACGGTCGGACAGGAGGCCCGGTGCACGCCATCGACACCGACCCACGTGGTCACGGGGTCACCGCTGATGCCTACGCCCCGTACCCGGTGCGCGTCACGCCCGGTGCCTGGGGGCTGACCCGCACGGTCGTGGAGGCCCCGACCGGGCCAGTCGTGGTGCACCACCGCGCCGGCCCGGACCCGCTCCTGCTGCTGCACGGCGTCGCCGGCTCCTGGTCGACGTGGACGCCGCTGCTGCATGCCGCACAGGGCGTCGGCAATCGCGGGCTGGTGCTCGTCGACCTGCCCGGCTGGGGGTCCTCGCCCGCTCCGGACGGTCCGCTCGGTCTCGACGCCGTCACGGGTGCCGTGTCGGCGGTCCTCGGTGCGCTGGGCCTCGGCGCGGTCGACGTGGTCGGGCACTCCATGGGCGCGTTCGTCGGGTTGCACCTGGCGGTGGTGGCGCCCGAGCGGGTGCGGTCGCTCGCCCTGGTGTCCGGCACCACGGTCGCGACCGCCGGCGCGGCTCGGCACCCGGTGCGGGCGCTCGGCACCCTGCCGGCGTTCACCCTGCTGCGTGCGGGCCTCACGGTGACCGGTGGCGCCGCTCGTCCGCTGCTCCGGTGGATCGCGCGGATCGGCCTGTTGCCGCTCGTCGCGGCGCCGGTGTTCACGCACGTGCGACGCCTGGACCCGAGCGTGCTCGAGGCCTTCGTCGAGGAGCTCCGGCCGGAGCAGTTCACCGAGGCGGCACGGTCGGCGGCGGCGTACAACGTCGACCGGTGGCGTGCGATCACCTGCCCGGTGACGGCGATCGCCGGGCGCGACGACGTGTTCGCCCGGGTCTCGGACCTCGAGGCGCTGCGGGTGCTCGTGCCGCAGGTCCGGACGGTGCTGCTCGACGACTGCGGGCACTTCGCCCACGTCGAGCGTCCCGACGCCGTCGCCAGGACACTCGCCCTCGTCTGACCCGAAGTGGATGCGCGTGCATCGGGCGACACCCCACGAGTCGTTCGACACGTGGATCGTCGGAACATGCGCCCGCATCGGATGCGCGTGCATCGGGCGACACTCCACGAGTCGTTCGACACGTGGATCGTCGGAACGTGCACCCGTACGGACTGTCCGCCGGGTCGGGCCGCGTCAGGTGTGGACGGGGAACGTCGCCGCGACGCGGGAACGCACCTCGGCGACGACGGCCTCGCGCATCGTCGGGGAGAACAGCGCGTGGTCGCCGTCCTCGACGCGGACGACGGACACCGAGCCGCGGCGGTCGTCACCGGGCCAGCGCCGGACGGCCTTCTGCCCACCGAGCCGATCGAACAGGGCGGCGTCCTCGGGAGCGACGATCACGACGACGTCGGTGCCGTGCTCGACGAGCGGGCGGACGTGGCCGACGACCCCGCCCATCCGGTCGCGACGGGCGATGCGGTCGCGGACGGCCTTCGGCACGAAGCGGTTGTACCGCTCGCGCACCCACATCCGGGCGGGCGACGGGGCGTCGATCGCCCGGACCCCGTCGGCGTACGAGCCGGGCTCGGCCGGGACGCGACGGTAGTCGTTCGGGCTGATCTCGACGACCAGGCGCGGGGCCTCCTCGACGGCGCGGCCCGCGACCCAGGCGCCGGCGCACATGCCGACGAGCACGAGCCGGTCCGAGGGTGTGGCGAGTGCGGTGACGACGGCGGACTGGTCCTCCACCCACTCCTGCGCGAACAGGAAGCTCCGCTCGTCCTCGTGCACGCCGGTGCTCTCGCCGGTGGCACGACGGTCGACCCGGACGACCCGGGCGCCGTCGCGGGCGAGGGCGCGGGCGAGTTCGACCTGGTAGTCGGTGGCCCCCACCCGGTGTTCGGCGCCGCCGCTGTGGAGCACGACGACGGGGGCGTCGTGGTGCTGGGCGGACGAGACGGTCTCGATCCCGAACAGGCCCTGATCGCCGAGGTGGACGATGCGCTCCGACACGCGGCCGTCGACGTCGAGGACCTCGTCGAGGACGGGCGTGCGGACGGGCACCGCCGTCTCGGGCGCCCAGGTGTCGAGCCAGGCCACGACGGTGTCGACGGCGGCTCCGGGGATGCGGGCGTGGATGCTCGTGCCGTCGAGGAGCTCGGCGCTGCCGGTGACCTCGGTCACCTCGACGCCACCGAGCGGCTTCGGCGGCCGGGCACCCGGACGGACGAGCGCGACGGTGGGCCCGGTGCGCGGGGCGAAGGCGAGGTCCGCGAGTGCGGCGGCCTCGTCCGGCTCGACGTCGAACCCGATCAGGCTCTCGACGCCGTCGACCACGCGGTCGGCGCCGATCGTGATGGTCGCGAGGGCGCGCTGCCGGCGGAGCCAGCCCTTGCCCGATGCCGGTGCGTCCCAGACGACGAGGCCGTCGGTGTCCGCGGCCGCGTTCGCCGCGACGAGGGCCGCCGAGGCCAGCCCGACGAAGGCGACGTGCTGCACCCCCGTCGTGCGGAGCACGGCGGCAGCGTGGTGTGCGGACCGGACCTGCGCGTCGGGCGCGGTGTCGGGTGCGCCGTCACCACGTCCGGACGGGTCGTAGCGCACCGAGGCGATGCCACGGGCCTCCAGGCGGTCGGCCAGCAGACGGAGCGTGCGGTACGCGATGACGCCCTCCTGCCCGAGCGGCGGGCAGATGACGACGCCGGCGCGCGCGGCGGCGGGGAGCTGGACCGCGGCGCGGATCGCCGGCGATCCGGACCAGCCGTGCAGCGTGGTCACAGGGCGAGGGCGGCGCGGGCGGACGCCGGCCAGGCGTCGAGGTCCGTGCCGTGGGCGGCGAACAGGGCGATGGTGATGCGTTCCAGGCCGAACGCGATGCAGGCGCTGTGCGCGACCTGGCCGTCCTCGGTGCGGAGGCTGAACGAGGTGCCGAAGTGGTCCTCGTGCAGGTTCGCGGAGCTGATCGCGGTGGCGTCGTGGTCGGGGCCGTAGACCTTCGTCACGAACTCGAACTTGAGCGCCTGCTCGACCTGGTTGCGGGCGAGCATCTGCCCGACGCGGCCGAAGAAGGGGTCGTTGGCGGGGACGACGTCGATCTCGAGCCCGAACGACTCGAGCAGCGCGCGCATCACCGGGATGCTGCCGTCGCGGTGGGCCGCTGCGGACGCGGGGGTGCCGACGTGCACGAACTCGTGCATGTGGAAGGCCTGCAGGCGCATCGGGTCGAGCGAGGGTTCACGGCGGAAGGAGTCGCCGAGGACGTCGAAGAACCGGCCCTGCTGCGGCACGGTGTCGCCGATCAGGCCGTAGACCGGGTGGCAGACCGCGGGGGTGAGCATGAGGTCGGCCGGCTCGAGGAACCCCTCCCAGCGCTCACCGCGCTCGCGGGCGGCGAGCAGTGCGCGGTGGGTGCGGTCGTCGCCGGTGAACCCGGAGATCGACGCGGCGAGGTCCGGGAACGACGCGATGTAGTCGGTGCGCTCGAACGACGCGAGCGGCTCGACCGGCGGGAAGCGCAGGATCTCGGCGCCGAGGTGCTGCTGGCTGCGGACCGCTGCGGCGTCGACTGCGGCGTACACGCGCTCGAAGACCCCGGTGCGGCCGTAGAGGCCGGGCGTGCCGAGGTCGAGGAGGACGCCGTCGGTGAGCAGGCGGGCGCGGAGGGCGGCGCGGGCGGCGTCGAGCGCGGCGGCGTCGGCGGCGGTGTCCGCGGTGGTGGTGTCGGTGGTGTGCGTGGTGGTGTCCGTGATCGTCACAGGATCACTCCCGTCATGATGGCCAGGTCGGCGTCGTTCTTGAGGAGACGGTCGTTGCTCACCATGACGGCGGCACCGTGGGCGTCTCGGAGGTGTCGGGCGATGCTCATCGGACCCGAGGCGGCGTAGCCGGCGATCCCGACGATGCGCAGCGCCTTCGTGACGATGTCGGTGACGCGTTCGGACGCACCGATCTTCAGGGCGTTGGCGGCGAGGGCGTACGCGCTCGAGGCCAGCACGTCCGGGTCGTCGGCGGCGGCGTCGAACCGTTCGGCGGCGTGGCGCACCGAGTCGGCGAGGGCCTGCAGGTCGACCAGGAGCTCGGCGAGCCGGAGGGCACCGGGCGGGGTCGTCCCGACGGTGGCGCGGGCCTGCTTCCGGACGGCGCTGCGGGCACGTTCGGCGGACGAGACCGCGATGCCGAGCCAGACCGAGGCCCAGAGCACGTGCGACACCGGCAGGACGGTCTGGGCGGAGATCGTGGCGTAGTCGTCGCGGAACACCCGGTCGGTCGTCGTCTCGGTGTCGAGGATCCACCCGTTGCTGCACGTTCCGCGGAGCCCCATGGTGTCCCAGGTGGACGTCTGCGACAGGACCATCGTGTCGGTGCGGCAGATGAGCAGTCGCTGGTCCGACGCCGGGGCGTCGGGGTCGCGGCGTGCGGTGACGAACACCGCGTCGGCCTCGGTGGCGTACGAGATCACCGGCGCGTCCTTGCGCAGGCGGATCCGGCCGTCGTCGGTCGGCTCGATGGAACACGTGGACCGCCGGGCGTCGCCGCCGACGCCGCGCTCGGTGGTGGCGGACGCGACGAGTGCCCCGCCCCGGACGGCCTCGATGGTCTCGAGCACGCCGGCACCGTCGCCGCCGTGCCGCCAGAGCGCCATGACCTGGCCCTGGTGCATCGCGAACACCATGCCGGTCGCGGCGCAGGCGCGGCCGAGTTCGGTCGCGATCGCGGAGAGCTCGGCCACGGAGGCACCCTCGCCACCGTGCTCGGTCGGCACCGCTGCCGCGAGCAGGCCGTACTCCCGCATCGCGGCGATGGCCTCGCGCGGGGGTCGGGCGTCGCGGTCGACCTCGTCGGCGAACTGTGCGGCGACCTCGGCCACCGCGCTCGCACGCTCGGCGAAGCGGTCGATGACCGACGGAGCGGGCAGGACCAGGGTCACGAGGCGAGCTCCGCGGCGAGCTCCGCCGCGGCGGTGATCGACTCGACGCTCGCGAAGGTGGACCGGTTCAGCACGGAGTCGGGGAACTCGACGTCGAGGTCCGACTCCACCGCGAGCATCACGTTGACGGTGGCGTGCGAGGTCAGGCCGAGGGCGTAGAGGTCGGCGATCGACGCGACGTCCCACGCGTCGACCGTCAGCCGGCCGTGCTCGGCGAGGGCGCGACGGACGGCCCGGTCGGTGGCCGGGTCGGCGATCGTCGCGGTGGTGCTGGAGGGGTTCGGGTCCTGTTCCATGACTGCAACCGTAAAGAGGAACGGCCCTCGGGAAACCGCCGTGCCGGTGCGGGAAACCGCACCCCTGTCCGGAGCGCCGGGTCAGCGCTCCGAGAGGGCCACCGCCGTCGCCACCGCGAGCCCCCGTTCGTGTGCCAACGAGACCGCGATCGGGCCGCACCCGATCGACTCCGCCAGGGCCGCGGCCGCTCCGGACAGCTCGACCGTGGGGGCACCGCCGGCGTCGAGCACGACGGCGACGTCACGCAGCGGGATCGCCTGGTCCGGAGCCGGCCGGAGCAGTTTCACGACGGCCTCCTTGCCCGCGAACCGGGCAGCGAGGCGCTCTGGGTCGTCGCCGGTGTCGGTGCGCTCCCGCAGGGTGAACACCCGGTCCAGGTACCGCTCGCCGTGCGCCGTCACGGCGTCGACGACGTCCTCGACCGCTGCGAGGTCGGTGCCGGTGCGGATGGTCATCACGAGGAGCAGGCTACGCACCGGTTGTCCACAGCGCATGCCCTGACCGGCATGGGGCACGTCGGGGGTTCGTATGATCGTCGCCAGGGACCACCGAGGGGGAACGATGGCATCACCGTGGACGGGCATCATCGAGGACGCGCGGCACTACCCGTCGCCGCACAACTCGCAACCGATCGTCGTGCGCGTCGAGGACGACCGCACCGCGACCGTGTTCTACGACCTGCGACGGGGGTTGCCGGCGGAGTCGTTCGGCATCCCGTTCGGGCACGTCTGCGCCGGGGTGTTCCTGGCCGGGCTCGACGTGGTGGCACGGGCGCACGGGTACACCGTGCAGGAACGGCTCGACCACGCCGAGATGGACTTCGGTCGGCTCGACGCTGGCGCGGACGACCGCCTGCACCGGCTGGGCACGGTGACGTTGCGTCCGCACGTGGTCACCGCGGACGACCGGGAGGCCCTGGCCGGCTTCCTCGCACGGCGCACCTCACGCAGGCCCTACGACGCAACGCTCGTCGGCGCCTCCGCGATCGAGGCCGCGTCCGCCATCGCGTCGGCGGCCGGGCAGCGCTTCCGCACCACCGACGACCGGGCCACCGTCGACGAGATCGTGCGCGTCAACCAGGAGACCCTGTTCGACGACCTGCAGCACGACGCCGTGCACGACGAGATCCTGCACTGGCTGCGGTTCTCGAAGCGACAGGCAGCGGCCACCGGCGACGGGTTGTCCGCGGAGACGATGCTCATGCCCGGCCCGGTGCTCCGGTTCGCCATGGAGCACCGCGGACTCTGGCAGGCCCCGGGCATCGGCGGGGTCTTCCGCAGGGTGTACCTGTCCACCATGCGGGGCGTCCGACAGCTCGCCTGGCTCGAGGGACCGTTCAGCACCCCGGCCGAGTACGTCGAGGCCGGACGGGTCTTCATGCGCATCTGGCTGGAGTTCTCCGCACGCGGCATCGCCATGCACCCCTTCGGCACCGTCATCACCAACCCGCGGTCACACGCCGCGTTCGTCGAACGCGCGGGCGTCGACGAGTCCGACGGGCGGACGGCCTGGATGCTGTTCCGCTTCGGACACAGCGACCCACCACCCCTGGCACACCGCCGACCCGCAGCAGCGATGACCGTGGGCGGTGCCCGGTGAAGCGCGCAGCGGTGTTCTCGGTGGTGTGGGTGGTCGAGACCTTCGTCGCACTGTTCATGCCCCGCGTCGGCACCCACAAGCTCCTGCTCACGCCCGGCATCGAGCCGCTCCGCTGGACCCTCGGACGCTGGCGCGCCTGGCGGACCGCGGAACGGGCTGCGAAGCGGGTCCCCGCGTACCGGGCGTTCCTGGCGGAGTCCGGACGCGCCTCCAGGCTCGACACCCGTGGCGGCATCGCCGCAGCGATCTCGGGGCTCCCCGAGATGGACAAGGACTCCTACGTCAAGCGCTGGAGCATCTCCGAGCGCTGCATCGACGGACGCCTGCCCCGACGCGGCGTCGTCGTCGACGAGTCCAGCGGATCGAGCGGCACCCCGACCAGCTGGGTGCGCGGCCCCGACGAACGCCAGGCCACCCGACAGCTGCTGCAACTCGGGTTCTCCCGCACCGCCAAGGACCTGTCGAAGCAGCCCTTCGTGCTCAACGCCTTCTCGCTCGGGGCCTGGGCCACCGGGATGAACGTGACCGCCTCGCTCACCGAGTCGTCCATGATCAAGTCGATCGGTCCGGACCGCGACAAGATCGTGCAGACGATGCGCGAGTTCGGCACCGACTTCACCTACATCATCTGCAGCTACCCACCGTTCCTGAAGGCCCTGTTCGAGGACGACCGGCTCGACTGGAGCCAGTACACGATCGTCGCCGCGTTCGGGGGTGAGGGCATCAGCGAGAACATGCGCGCCCACATCGAGCAGTACGCCCAGGCCGTGCTCGGCTCCTACGGGGCGAGCGACCTCGAGATCAACCTCGGCATCGAGACGCCGTTCAGCGTGCAGCTGCGCCGGGCGATCGCCGCCTCACCGGAACTCTCCGCCGCCCTCACCAAGCAGGGCGAGTACGGGGTGCTCCCGATGGTGTTCCAGTTCAACCCGTTCGGCTACCTGATCGAGAAGAACGACCTCGGCGAACTCGTCGTCACCATCGCCCGCTCCGAGAACATCAGCCCACGCATCCGCTACAACATCCACGACCGCGGACACGTGGTGCGGATGAAGGAGCTGCGGTCCGTGCTGCGGGCGACCGGACACGCGGCGCTCGCCGCGGAGGCCGAGCTCGACCTGCCGCTGCTGTTCCACTACGGCCGGTCCGACCTGTCCGTCGACTACAACGGCGCCGTCGTCGCACCCGACGTGGTGCGGGACGTCGTGTACGGCGACCCGGAGCTGCTCGAGGCCGTCGAGAACCACCGGCTGATCAGCTACGAGGACGACCGCGGTGACCGGCAGCTGCACATCGCGTTCCAGCTCGCGTCGGGTGCCGGCGGGTTCGACGCGGACGCCGCCCGGGGCGCCGTGATCGCCGAGCTGCGGCGGTTGAACAAGGACTTCTCGAACGCGATCCGTACGGCGCCGCCCGGCACGCTGCCGACGGTGGCGTTCTACCCGTACCGGACGGGGCCGTTCCGCGAGGACGGCAAGAAGCTCAAGAACGAGTACGTGTGGCAGCTGCCGGCCGGGTCGGTCGAGCAGTGGGACCTCGACCTGTCGTGGGTCGCGGCGAAGGAGGCCTGAGCCGAGCCGGTTCCGGCGCTAGTCGTACTGGGGTGGCCAGTCGAAGGGCGCCGGCAGGTGCGGGACCTCGCCGACGGTGGTGACGACGAGGACGACCTGGCGCAGGTCCGTCAGCTCGATCGAGCGCGGGTTGCCGATCCTCCGGTGCCCGTCGACCCACACCGTCAGTTCGCCGCGCAGACCACCGACGTGCTCCGGACCGAGCGAGACGCCCCACTCGTCGAAGAACTGCCCGAGCGTGAACGTCTGCTCCGTCGGGGACTCGACGTGCACGATGCCCGACGTGTCGTGCGTGTGGATCTCCGCGGCGAACTTCCGGCTGTCCGAGTGCCCGACGTTCGCCGGGACGGTCACCGGCTCGTCGCCGTCCAGGATCGTCAGGTGCGTGTGCACGTGCTCGGCCAGCCGTTCGCCCCAGACGTTCCGGAGCCCGGCGGACTCGGCGCGGGCCGTCAGGTCGGTCGGCCGTGGCCAGGGTGGAGCGTCGCGGGTGGTCACCGCTCCGGGTGCGGCGCACCCGGACAGCAGCATGAGTGCGGCCACCGCGACCGCGACGCTCCGCAGGTTCACCAGCGGTCGTGGACCCTCGCGCGGAACCACGTGTCGTACAGGTCGTGCACGGTGGCGTCGAGGCCCTCGATCGGCGGCAGGTCGCCCGCTGCGGCGTTCGAGCGCGCCTGCTCCGGGTTGCGCGCGCCCGGGATCGCCGCGGTGACACCGTTCTGCGCGAGGATCCACGCGAGCGCCGCCTGCGGGACCGAGACGGCGTCCGGCAGGGACGCCGCGAAGGTCTGCGCAGCACGCACGCCGTCGTCGTAGTCGACGCCGCTGAAGGTCTCGCCCTGGTCGAAGGCCTCGCCGTGGCGGTTGTAGTTGCGGTGGTCGCCCTCGGCGAACGACGTGTCGGTCGTGTACTTGCCCGAGAGCAGCCCCGAGGCCAACGGGACGCGCGCCAGGATGCCGACCCCTGCCTCCCGGGCCGCCGGCAGCACGCGGTCGAGCGGCTTGAGACGGAACGCGTTGAGGATGATCTGGACGCTCGCGACGCCGGGCCGGGCGATCGCGGTGAGGGCCTGGTCGGCGGTCTCGACGCTGACGCCGTAGGCGGCGATGGAGCCGTCGGCGACCAGCGCGTCGAGGGCGTCGTAGACGGCGTCGTCCTCGTAGACCGGGGTCGGCGGGCAGTGCAGCTGCACGAGGTCGAGGGTGTCCTGCCCGAGGTTCTTCCGCGAGCGGTCCACCCACTCGCGGAAGTTCGCGGCGACGTAGTTCTCGGGGACCTGGTCGGCGCGACGGCCCATCTTCGTGGTGATCGTCAGCGGCACGTCGGGGTTCGCGGCACGCCACGCGCCGATGAGCTGCTCGCTCCGGCCGTCGCCGTAGACGTCGGCGGTGTCGAACAGGGTGACGCCCGACTCGACGGACGCGTCCATGACGGCGTTGGCGTCGGCTTCGGAGACGGGACCCCAGTCACCGCCGAACTGCCAGGTGCCGAGGCCGATGGGGGAGACGGAGCGGCCGGTGCGGCCGAGGGTGCGACTCTGCATGGGTCCGAGCGTAGTCAGACGTGCGCCGGCGGGGTTCAGCCGAGCGGGGTTCAGCCGATCGTCGAGACGCCGCGGCGCAGGAGCGCTCGCGCCGCCCGGGCGCGGGGGATGACCCAGACGGCTGCCCACAGGGCCATCGCGCTCCAGAGCAGGATGAGCATCGTCGTGATGAGCGTGCCGTGCTGGTCGCGCATCGACCAGGTCATCGCGATCCACAGCACGCCGAGGACGACCTTGCCCCAGCCTGCGCCCTCGCGGTCGGCCTGGGCCTGCACGAGCGGGATCCACTGGTCCGCCGGCACACCCGCGGGCACCTGACCGTCGGCGATCCACTCGCGGACGACGATCGACCGTTCGTAGCCGCCCTCGGCACGCCAGGCGCGGCGCTGCAGGACGACGGCGATCGCGGCACCAGCCACGGCGGTCGGGATACCGGCCGAGACCAGGACGGTGGTGGTCGCCTCGGTCCACGAGGACAGGACCAGCATGACCAGGACGACGGCGAAGGCCGCGCCCGTCACACCGGCGCCGAGCAGGCGGAGCCGCCCGGCTTCGTCGAGGACACCGACTCCGACACCGTTCACGGGGGAGAGCGTACCTGCGGTGATCGGGGGCGGGGGTGTTCGTCAGCCCAGTGCCAGCAACCAGCACATGCCGGCGGCGGCGAAGGCCATCGCCCAGCTCACCAGGCTGCCGATGAGGAAGTACTCGGCCTGGTACCCGGTCGTCTCGCGGCGGATCTCGGGGAACCGGACGATCCCCTTCGCGGCGATCAGCGCGGCGACGACGGGGAAGGCGCCGGCCAACGAGAACCCGGCCAGCAGGAGGCGCTCGATCGGGCCGATCATGCGGCCGCCCTTGAGGGTGACCGTGCGGTCTCCGGGTTGGTCGTCGTCTTCGTCCGACGCCCTGCCGGTGCGTCGTCGGCCGAAGCGTTTCGGTCGGCCGGCTGCTGCTGCCGCCGCCGCTGTGCGCTGGGCGTCCGGGGAGAGTTCTGCTGGCAGTGCCTGGGCGACGACCACGTTGGCCGAGTCGACCAGGAACAGCGCCGATCCGATCCCGGCCACGATCGCGGCGAGCGGCACCGCGCCGACGAAGGACGGGCCCGCGTCACGGTGCCAGTCCACCACGAAGCCGGACGCGTCGGCAGCCGGTGCCCAGAGCAGCAGCGCGGCGACGGCGACCGCGAGCAGGACGGCCGGCCAGGACCCGGAGCGTCGGAGCCAGGGGAGTGCCCGATCGCGACCGCCGGGTGCGCCCCCGGACCGCACCGGGATCGTCGTCGCGACCCACAGGGCTGCGAGCACGACCGTGACCAGCACCGACCAGACGGCGAGGCCGAGGCCGAGCACCGCCACGGCCGTCACGGCGGCCCACAGCAGGGCGATCACCGTGATGGTCAGCACGCGCCGAGGTGCCGCGTCGGTCCCGGTCCGTGCGCGGACGACGTCGGCGAGCCCGACGAGGGTCAGGAGGACTCCGGCGAGCATCAGCGGCCCCCGTCCCCGAGGACACGCAGGCCCTCGACCAGGGCGGCGACGCCCGACTTCTGCACGGACTGGGACACCGCCGACGGGGTGATGCCCTCGTCCGCGGCGATCTGCGCCTGCGTGCGGCCCTGCACCAGACCGAGTGCGATCCGGCGGGCGCGGGGTGCGAGTCGCGAGACGACGTGGTCGCGGCTGAGGAAGTAGGCGTTCACGAGTCGCTCCGTCGTTCCGTGGCGGTCGTCGGCGTCGTGGTACCAGGACCGCAGGAACGCGGTCCGGCCGTCCTCGCGCCGGTGGGTCTCGTTGATGGCGTCCCGCGCCGACCACCAGCCCGGGCCGTCCTGCAGCGGACCGGCGCCGCCGGTGCCGATCGTCCGGACCTGCCCGCGGCCGATGCCGAGGCGGATCTGCACGGTCGGGGGGAGTGCGAGGGTCGCGGCCGTCGTCGCCACGAGGGCGTCGGTGAGCGTGGCGTAGATGACCTGGAACTCGTCGCCGACGGTGGCGCGGAGGGGGTCGAGTGCGCTGACGTCCGCGGTACTGTCGAAGGCGTGCTCGACGTCCTGCTGGGCTGCGGAGCGGTCCTCGAGCGTGCGGGAGTCGACCAGGTCGACGATCACGGCGATCACGGGCTCGGACTGCATGGGTTAAGCGTAGAGCTTCATATCGTCGAAAGTAAGTCTGGGGCTAAACCATTTGGGGCGGCCACGCTCGCCGGCGCACGGGTCCGCGGCTGAAATGTCACCTTCTGGACGTCTGGCGTCGAACCTGACAGCATGGGCGGACGCTGTCGGAGGGGGACGAGCAGATGGATGGTGCACGACCGGGGACGGGTGTCGCCAGGACGGGTTCGACCGAGACCGCGGTGCGGCGGCAGTACGGTCCACCACCCGTGCCGTCGATTGCGTGGAGCGGGGGCCGCGCGGGGCTCGCCCTCGTCGTGCCGTTCACGGCCGGGCTGCTGCTGGCCGGGGTGGTGCTCCTGCTCGGCGTGCCGGGCGGTCGCGTCGCCCTTGTGAACGGTGCGTTCGCGGCGCTCGACGGGCCGGGGTACCCGTGGCCCTGCTCGCCGTGGGCACGGTCATCGCGGCGCTCGGGCTCGGTTTCGGGGTGACCGCAACCACCGTGGTCATGCTCGCGGCCACGGATGATGCGACCGCGGGGCCGCGCGACGCGTGGCGGTGGTCGGTCCACCACTGGCGGCTCGTCGTCGAGGCCGCTCTCCTCGCGTTGGTGGCGGTGGCGGCGGGGACAGCCACCGCCGTGTCGTGGCGGGCGGGTGTCTGGGGCACCGTCGTGATCGTCGTGGTGCTGGCGGTCGGTGTCGTCATCGTGGCGCCGCTGCTGCTCGGGTGGGCGTTGCTCGTGGCCGGTGTGCCCCGTCGATCGGCCTTCCGTCGCGCCTGGGGATCTGGTCGGGTCATCGTCCGTGGTGGGCACGAGGCGACGGCGACGCCGCGTCGTGCGCTCGTCGGGGGAGCGGCGCTGGTGACGGTGCTCGGGGTCGGTGTCCTGTTGTTGCTGCGTCTGTTGCCGCCGTCCGTGTTCCGGAGCAGCGTGGTCGTCGCGTGGTGCTGCGTCGTCGTGGTGTTGCTGGTGCTGTTCGTCCTCGCGATCGCGGTACGCGGCGCCGCCGCGCGGAGCGAAGGCGGCCGGCTCGGCCCGCCGCTGCTGGGGTACCCGATGGGCGGCGGACGACGGGCGCGGCCCGGCCTCGTCGGAGCGGGCGTGGTGCTCGTCCCGGCGATGGTGTTCGCGGTGATCGTCTCGAGCAACCCGCTGGGCATGGTCCAGTACGACGTCGCGCAGGTCGATGCACGCGTCCTGCGGGGTGGCGACGTCGCGGACGTCAGTGGGCGTACTGCCGTCGTGAGCGCGCCGTACACGCCGCCGAGCAGTCTGCGGATGTGTCGGAAGACATCGTGCGACGACGCCACCGAGATGCCCAGCCGGACACTCGGATCCGTGGTCGGCAGCGCGGGTGACGGCGGCCTGCTCACCGCCCAGTGGAAGGTGCGGTTCGAGGACGAGGTCGCGCAGCGGTACGAGCTCGAAGTCGTGCACTCCCGGGCGGACCAACTCGATGCGGCGCCGAAGTCGGACGGTGCCGCCTGGCCCGCGGGGAGACGGGCGGAGCAGCGTGACTCCGCCGACGAGGCGCCGGCCGTCGATCGCCCGGAAGGGCACCGCACCACGGTCGCCGCCGTCGACATCGTGGAGACCGACCGGGACCGCGTCAACTACTGGATGACCGACGTGGCAGTCGCGAGTTCCGGCGACCGGCCGGTGGTGGTCGGGATCGCCCGCGGCGGTGAACCGGAAGGACGCTCGCACCTGGTCGCCGTGTTCTGCGAGGACGTGTCCTGCGTCGAACACACGGTTCGGCAGGTGGCGCTGCCGTGGATCCCGCCGCTGGACCACCAGGGTGTGGACGTCGCCGTCGCGCCGGACGGCACCGCGGTGGTCTCGCTGGTGTCGGAGACCGATGCTCGTTCGCCGACCTTCACCGCCCTTCGGCTCGTGTCGTTCAGCCCGGACGGCGGCCAGCCCGTCGTCCGCGACCTGTCGCACGCGATCCCGCCGGGGGAGCCGGTCCGGGCGTGGGACGAGGCGTACGACGCCCGGGTGGCGATCGGCGGCGACGGGAACCCGGTCGTGCTCGCGCGGTCGAACGGTGTCTCGACCCAACGGCTGACGTTCTGCGCGGATGCGTCGTGCTCGTCCTCGTCACACACGGACATCACGCCGAAGGGGCCGACGAACCTGCTTCCGGCGTTCGTCGTCGACCGATCGGGGCGGCCACTCGTCGCGGTCCGTGACGAGGAACGCGGCACTCTTGGACTGCTCTCGTGCCGTGATGCGCGGTGCACCAGCTCCGAGCAGACGACGATCGCCCGGTTCCCGCCGGTGCAGGACGAACGGTCGAGCACCAGCACGCTGGCGATCGGCCTCAGCGCCGACGACACCCCGATCGTGCTGTCCGGTGGCGTTCCGGAGGACCGGGACGAGGACGCGCAGGGACTCGTGATCCGCTGCGATCGACCCCGGTGCGGGGTGTCGTGACGTGCCCGCCTGGTTCGACGACGATCGAGCGCTGACACCCTAGGATCGTGGTGAGGGCCTTTAGCTCAGCTGGTAGAGCGCCACGTTTACACCGTGGATGTCGTCGGTTCGATCCCGGCAGGGCCCACCGAGAAGACCTGGGGCCAGCGCCTGCCTACCGTGACGGCCCGGTCGTGAGTTCGGCAGCCTCGACGATCGCGTCATTCGGCATGTCGGGGTAGGAGTTGTTGCCCGAAGAGTCGCTTGTCGGCGGGACTCCGCTGAGTCAAACCGCGATCGCAGCCGTCCATCCCGATGGGCGATCGACTGCCAGCACTGCAGCTCACAACTCCTGGAACGCGGGAGCTTGAGCGCGTTGCGTGGTCGTGGCCTGCACGTTCAAGCCCACGCACCAGCTCGGGTACACCCGGAACCCACGTTTGCCCGGCCGCTCTCCTGACGTGATGCCGAGCTCAGTGAGCTGCGCGCCCGTGAACCGGAACAGTCCCCTTCGACCATGGTGCTCCACGAAGACGAGCAGCCCTGCAGCGGGATCGTCATCGCTGAACGGCGCCGTGTTGCCCGCTTCGTCCCGGTGCCAGAACGCGACGAAGGCGCCCGGCTTGGTCGGGGTGTTCCGCCCAGTCCGGACGCGCCAGGCCTCTTCGCCGATCTGGACGATCCCGGACTCGTAGTCACTGTCCTGCATCTCGGGGATGACTTCAGCGATCAAGCCCATCCCGGCCGAGTAGGCCGCGAAGGCGTTGAACCGCATACAGCCACGCTATCGTGCCGAGCCGGCAGCCCTCGGGCCGAGGCACCGAACACCAGGAGGCGGCCCGCCGAGCGCTCCGGTTCCGACGACCGGTCGTTGAACCAAACGCGGAAAGACGGTTGAGTGGGACGATGACAGCGACATCCGTGTTCGAGCAGATCCCGCCCGACGAGTGGATTGCTGACAACGCTCTGGTGTTCGCGATCCGTGACGCGAACCCGGTTTCGCCTGGGCATTCCCTCGTCGTACCGAAGCGAGCGGTGGTGAGCTGGTTCGACGCAACCGCTGACGAGGTCGTCGCGATGACCGAGCTGGTGGCCGTCGTGAAGCGCCAACTCGACGAGAGCCACGGTCCGGACGGCTACAACGTCGGTTTCAACGACGGGACGGCAGCTGGCCAGACCGTCTTCCACGCCCACGTGCACGTCATCCCACGCTTCGACGGGGATGTTCCGTCGCCGGCGGGCGGCGTCCGTCACGCCGTGTCGGGCAACGCGTACTCCTGACCGAACGTCCGAGGAACGCCAGGTCCGCCCCGGACCCACCGGTGGCGTCGACTCGACTCGACTCGACTCGACTCGACGCGGGGCGGGGCGGGGCGAGGCGAGGCGAGGCGAGGCGACCCTGCCCTCGACCAGTTCACGGAGCTGGCCGACGAGTTCCGGTCGGGATCGCTGCTGACCACGGTGAACAGTCCGGCTCGATGCCGTTCCGGCGGGGTCAGTCCTGCTGGGTGAGGAAGGCTGTGATCGCGCCGGCGAGCCGGTCGGGCGCTTCCAGGGCGACGTAGTGCCCCACTCCGTCGACGAGGACACTGTCGACCGGCCCCTCGACGATCTGCGCGACGGTCCGCTCGGTGAAGGGCCCTCCGAACCCGCCGATCGCCAGAGCGGGGAGTGTGAGCTTCTGCTCGGCTCGGGTCTGGAAGTCCGCACCCTCGGAGAGCATCGACCGGTAGAGCCCGACGGCGCCGTTCCAGCCGTCGTGGCGGGAGTAGGTCCGGGCGAACTCGGCGATGTCCGCAGCGGTGACAGCGTCCGGGTCGGCCGACATGGACGGGAACGCCCACGTGCCGAGGACTTCCTCTTCGCGGCCGGTGAGCAGCAAGTCGGCGATGCCCGGAGCGGCGAGCACGCCGATGTGCCAGGAGCCGCCGTGTGTGATGTCGCCGAAGCCTTCCAGGCCGAAGCCGGCGAGCCCCATCTCGGTCGCGATGAGGCTGCGGACGTCTTCGGGGTGCTCCGAGGCGAGTCGGTAGACGACCCCACCGGAGATGTCCTGGGCGGCGACGTGGACCGGCCCGACGCCCAGCTCGGCGATGAGGGCGTGGAGGTCCTCTGCGGCGTCGGCGCTGGTGAAGTCGTCGTCGGCGGTGGCGGAGTCGCCGAACCCGCGGAGGTCGACGGCGAACACCCGGTGGCCGGCGGCGAGCAGCGGGATCAGGCGGTGGAATGCCCACCAGCTCTCCGGGAAGCCGTGGACCAGCAGGATCGGGGATTCGCTGCTGCCCGCTGAGACGTAGTGCAGATCGGTCCCGTTGACCGCGGCGGTGTGGTGCCGGACCTCGGGGATGGTGGCCCCGTGCGCGGCGATGGTGGTGTGCATGACATGCTCCTCGTTTGACAACCTGGTTGCCATCAGAACAGTAGTCAACCGGGTTGTCAAGCGGGGGTGGCGGTCGGTAGCGTTGCGGCATGGACGTCACCAGCGGCACGCAGTTCGCGCAACTCCTCATGCGGGCGTTCGAGGTGATGGTCGCGGACGTCCGCGCCAGCCTCGAGGAAGCCGGCCACCCCGGCTTGACGGTCACGAACGAGCTGGCGATGCAGGCGATCGACAACGGGGCTTCCAGTGCGGCGTCGCTCGCCCGCGAGACCGGCGTGAGCCGACAGGCGGCGGCGAAGACGATCAACACACTCGAGACACTGGGGTACGTCACCCGAGACGTCGACCCGGCAGACGCTCGGAAGAAGAGCTTGCGTGTGACGCCAGCGGGGCGAGCCGCCATCGCTGTCGGAGCGGCAGCCTTCGACCGGGTCTTCGTCCGGTGGGAGCGCCAGGACGAAGCCGGTGCACGCGCGGCGATCGCGGCCCTCCAGCAGCTGATCGCGTCGGGTCAGGTCCATCAGTAGCCGGCACGCGCGGCCGTGCGGTACCGCCCCGGAGGGGAGGAGCGTTCGCGGCGGAAGGCACGACTGAAGGCGTAGACGGAGGTGTAGCCGACGTCGGCGGCGATCTGCTCGAGCGTGTCGTCGGTGTCGCGGAGCCGATGCGCGGCGAGGTCCATGCGCCACCGTGTCAGGTACGCGCCGGGCGTGGTCCCCGCGAACGTCGAGAAGCGGCGGGTGAGGGTCTGCTTCGACGTCGCGACCGCACGCGCGAGGGACTCGGTCGTCCACGGGTGCCCAGGGTCTTCGTGCATCCGGGTGACTGCGCGCAGGAGGAGCGGGTCGCGGAGCACGCCCCACCACGACGCGTCCGCCTGCGGGGAGGTGGTGAGCCAGGTGCGGAGGACCTCGATGAGGAGGACGTCGACGAGGCGGTCCAGGACGAGGCGGGTTGCGAGACCGGGGTGGGCCAGTTCCTTCCCGAGGAGCCGGACGACGTCGGTCAGGGTCGCGTCGAGCTGCTGCGCTCTGAACTGGACGACGGGCGGGAGCAGCGCGAAGACCGGGGTGCTCCCGGCCGGGTCGTGCGAGTAGGAAGCGCCGAGGATCTGAGTCTGCACGTCGCCGTCGCCCAGTCGGAGGACATCACCACGACGGCGGGCGTCAGAAGCGGCGGCCACGTCGCACGAGTGGATGTCGGTGCCCGGAGCACTCGACAGCGCATGGGCCGCACCGGTGGCGAGGATCACGACGTCGCCGGTCATCAGCAGCCGTGGGGGCTCCCCGTCGACCGTCAGGTAGGCGATGCCTGCGGTGACCGTGTAGACGACGGCGTCTCGGTCACGGACCCACTCGACGCCCCAGTCGCCACCCGCCACGACCCGCGCGCCGGCACTCCCGCGGACACCGGAGACGTCGAGCACCTCGGAGAGAACGTCCATGCCCCGAACCTACGACTGTTCGTTCGACGGAACCAAGACCGGGCAGCCACTGGTCCTTTCGGACATCTTCTCGGCACGGGCGCGCATTGAGTGCGCCATCGGCCGCTCCTAGCGTTGAGTTCGTCCCGAGCGCACGCCCGTGACGACCACACACGCAAGAAGGAGTCACCATGAGCACGACCGAGGACACCGTCCCCGACGGCCTGATGCCCGCCGACGTCCTGGCCTCGACCACCCCGGTGGCCGTCTACGGCTTCGCCCGCGCGAAGGCCGGCAAGGAGCGCGAGCTCGAGGAGGCGATCCGAGCGATCATCCCGGCGGTCCGGGTCGAGCAGGGGTACGAGCAGTACGCGGTCCACACGTCGGAGGAGCAGCCGGGAGCGTTCGCGTTCTACGAGCGCTGGTCGTCCGGGACGGACATCGCCCGCCACGTGCAGCAGCCGCACATGCAGGACTACTTCGGCAAGCTGGCCGACCTCGTGCAGGGTGACCTCGAAGCCGAGTGGCTCCGGCCCCTCAGCGACTGACCGCGCACGGCCGCGTCATGCGAGCCGGGTGAGGAACGCGTCCGTCTCCGCGGCCGTCGGGGCCGTGGCGGGGCCGTTCCTGGTCACCGCGAGCGCTGCCGCGGCGTTCGCCCGCCGGACGGCGTCGACGAGCGACGCGCCCCGGGACAGCGCGGCGACCAGGACCCCGCCGTGGGCGTCGCCCGCACCGTTCGAGTCCACCGCGTCGACCCGGAAGCCGGGCACCAGGACCGGAGGGGTGCCGGCCTCGACGACCCAGCAGCCCGCTGCGCCGTCGCGGACCAGGGCGGTGCCGCGGGCGGCCGCGGCGATCGTGGCGACCGCCTCAGGGAGCCCCGCGGACGTCGGGGACATGAGCCGAGCCTCCCGTCCGTTGGCGCTGACCAGGTCGGCACGCGCCATGACGGAGCCCAGCACCGCCGGGGCCAGCGTGGCCACCAGCGGTGACGGGTCGAGGAGGACACGGACGGCGTCCGGCGCCGTGCCGAGCCAGTCGGCGATCGCCGGCCCGTTGACGGCGTGGGCGAGGCCGTAGCCGGACACGAAGACCGTGTCGTCGGGTTCGAGGGTGATGCGGTCGAGGTCCGCGCGGCTGAGGCGCCCCTCGGCGCCGACGCTCGTGACGAAGGTGCGCTCGGTCGAGTCGTCCACGAGCGCGACGCAGTACCCGCTGTCGACGTCGTCGAGACCGGGCTGCAGGACCTCGACGCCGGACGAGGCGAGCGCGCTGCGGACGATGTCGCCGAACGGCCCGGTGCCGTACTGTCCGCCGAAGGCGACGTCGAGCCCGTCCCGGGCGGCGGCGACCATCGTGTTCAGGCCGCCGCCCGCCGTGATCTCCGAACCGGAGGCGATGACGTCACCGCCGGGTTCCGGGATCGCACCGACGCGCATGACGATGTCGACGATGACGTTGCCGACCGAGACGAGGCGGGGCATCAGGCGCCGACCTCGGCATCGGTGGTGGTCGCTGGTCCGTGCTCGGTGAGCCGACCGCGTGCCCCGCCGGTGAGCAGGTACACGGCGGCAGCGACGATGAAGGTGACGATCCAGCCGAGGCCGTTCGCGCCGATCCACGTCCCGGACAGTGCGCCGACGAAGACCGGGTCCGCGTCGCCGACCTGCACCTTGGTGAAGAGGAACCCGATCACGATCGCGGCGATCCAGGCGGCGAGGGCGCCCCAGGCGATGCCGCCGCGGTACCAGTAGCGGCCACCGGCGCGCAGGTCGAGGAGTGCGGCAGGGTCGTACCAGCGCCGCTTCACCATGTCGGCGATGAAGACCCCGAGCCACGCGGTGATGGGGACGGCGAGGACGGAGATGAACGTGATGAACGGGGCGTAGAAGCCGTCGGCGACGAGCATGAAGTACATCGCGCCGAGCGTCGTGACGACCACGTCGACCGCGACCGCCCAGACCCGCGGGACCTTGATGCCGAGCGTCAGCGTGGTGAGGCTCGCCGAGTACACGGACAGGTGGTTCGACAGAAGGAGGCCACCGAACGCCGCGACGAGGTAGGGGATCGCCATCCAGCTGGGCAGCAGGTCGCGGATCGCGGCGACCGGGTCGCCCGCCTGCGCCAGCGTCGGGTCGCCCGCGGAGACGAGCGCGCCGAGACCGACCAGGACGACGAGCGGGATGCCCGCACCGGCGGCGCTCGACGCGATCAGGGCGCCTGCCTTCACCGAGGTGCGGGTGTAGCGGGCGATGTCGGCTCCGGCCGTGGCCCAGCCGATGCCGGTGCCGGCGGCGATTGTGCCGATGCCGATGACCATCGCGGCGACGGGGCCCGCCGGCTGGGACCCGACGACGTCCCAGTCGACACGCAGCACCAGGAAGACGGCGACGAACACGTTGAGCGCGCCGAACACCCACGTCGCCCACTTCTGCACGGCGACGATGAACGCGTGCCCGAGGCCGGAGACGAGCACCGTCGCGACGACGAACACCAGGATCGCGACGATCGTCAGCACCGGGTTCGCCTTCGCGTCACCGCCCGTGCCGAAGAGGATCGTGAACAGCGACAGCAGCACGAACGCCGCCGTGGTGGTGTTCACCGTCTCCCAGCCGAGCCGGGACAGCAGCGACACGAACGTCGGGCCGATGTTGCCCCGGACGCCGAACACCGCACGGCTGAGCGTCAGGCCAGGAGCCCCGCCGCGACGACCGGCGATCGAGATGACGCCGACGACCGCGAAGGACCCGGCGGCGCCGATCACGGCGACGAGCAGCGCCTGCCAGATCGTCAGGCCCTGGAACGCGACCAGGGTCGCACCGAGCGGGAGGCCGAGGATGGAGATGTTGGCAGCGAACCAGACCCAGAACAGCGCGCCGGGCGTGCCGGTCCGTTCGTCGTGGGGCACGGGCTCGATGCCCCGCTGCTCGATCGTCGTCAGCGTGCCGCTGCTGAGCGTGGTGGGCTTCTCGGACATGGTTCGGTTCCTCTTACGTCGTTGGAAGGGTGGTGCACGAAGGTGAGCGGCGGTCCGTCGGGAGACGCCGCAGCCGGGGGAGGGGGAGGTGGGTCAGCTGCGCGCGCGGAGCAGGAGCAGCCCGTCGACGAGGTGGTCGAGCCGCAGGTCGTTGACGGTCGTCACGGTGGTGACCGCGTCGGCAGGCCAGGCCTCGGGTCCGTGCACGGCACCGAGCACGGCACCGGCCATCGCGGCGATCGTGTCGGTGTCGCCGCCGACCGACGCCGCCGTGCAGAGCGTCTCCCACGGGTCGAGGTCGAGTGCGACGAGGGCGAGCGCGGCGACGACGGACTCCTGGCTGGCGACGCTCGTGCCGATGAGCCGCGCGACGGTGTCGATGCGTTCGGACTCGGGCACGGTCGGAAGGTGCCCACGCGCCCACGTCGTCTTCGCTGCGATGTCCGCGCCGGCGACCCAGTGGCCGCGCTCCGCGCCGATCGTGGCCGCGGCGACCGCGGCGTCGAGTGCGCCGGACCGGGTCGCACCGTCGACGCCGGCGCTCACGGCAGCTGCGACGGCGCTCGCTCCGGCGATGCCGAGTCCGGTGTCGTGCGTGACGCGGCTGGCGTCCTGGACGGCGTCGACCAGGTGGACGAGGTCACTGGACGGCACCGCGACCCCGACCGGCGCGATGCGCATGGCGGCGCCGTTCGTCGTGCCGGTGGAGCCGGCCTCGAACGCGGGGACACCGTCGAGGATCCGCTGCACCGCGGTCTTCGTGCTCGGGCCGAGCAGGTCGAGCGAGCCCTTCGCCTCCATCCCGCGCTCCCAGGCGATGAGCGCCTCGGCGAAGCGGACGGGGTCCAGCCGTCCGCCGCCCTCGAGCAGCAGCTCGGCGACCATCACGGCCTGCTCGGTGTCGTCGGTGATCGAGCCCGCCGGCATGCCGGCGGCGATGCGCTGGTTCGGCCCGGCGTCTGCGAACCCGGTGATCGTCCCGTGGTCGGCGCGGATCTGCGCACGCGACATCGACTGGGTCGGCATGCCGAGGGCGTCACCGATCGCCAGCCCGGTCAGGCTGGCGAGGGCGTGGGAACGGAGGCGGAGCTGGTTCACGGAGTCCTGTCGCGGGGTCATGACGTGGTCCCGAAGCGCATGTGCAGCCGGAAGCGGTCGGGGTCGAGGAGGCTGTCGACGCGTTCGACGAACGCACCCTCGGTGGTGCGCGAGACGCGGCGGCTGCGCAGGAACGGCGTGCCCGCGGCACGGTCGAGGAGCGCTGCGTCGTCGACGTCGAGGGGGACGACGTCGATCCACTGCTCGGCACTGGCCGGCACCAGACCGGTCTCGGCGATCGTGGCGGTGAGGGAGTCGTCGACGAGTCCGTCGGTGGTGGCGGCAGCCAGGCGACCGGTGTGCGGCACCACGCTGCGCTCCAGTGACACCGGACTGCCGCCGACGACGATCCGCAGACGGTCGACCGCGACGAACGTCGCATCGACGGCGTCCACCTCGGCCTGGAGGGCCGCGTCGTCGAACCGTGCGATCCGCAGGATCCGGGTGGACACCTCGGTTCCCGACGCGGCGATCGACCGCGCCCAGCCGCCGCGGGGGTCGAGGGCAGCGCCGTCGAACGTGACGACCGACCCGATCCCGCCACGGGTGGCGATGTACTCGTCATCGGCGAGGTCGGCGAGGGCGGCTCGGACGGTACCGCGGCTCACCGCGAAGCGCTCGGCCAGGTCGTGCTCACCGGGCAGGCGCTCGCCCGCACGGTACCTGCCCGTCGCGATCGCGTCACGGAGGGCGTCGGCGACGAGGCGTCGCTTGGAGGTGACCGGCATGCTCCGACCATACATGTACAAGACCTGTTCTCTCAATCGCCGGTCCTGTTCACGAGCACTGCCCACGCCGCACCGGAACGCCAGCACACGGGCACACCACCGGTTCCACCCGTAGGCTCGCGGGCGGACCCACCGGTGCACGGGGCGCACGGTGGCAGCCAAGGGGGAACCACATGTCCATCACATCCAGGATGACCACGGCGGGGACGGCGACCGTGATCGTCGTGCTCGCGCTCTCCGGCTGCGCCGGGACCAGCACCACCGCACCGGGGAAGGAGCGGGCGGCAACGCAGTCGTCGGCCCCGACACAAGCGCCGACCCAGGCACCGACGGAGACGCCGACGGCGCCGGCCACCGTCGACTCGGCCACGAAGGACCTCACGTTCGAGGACGGCGACGCGCTCTCGGCGAGCACGCTGCCCGCGTTCGGGCTCCAGGTCTCGGCACTCGACGGCTGGGAGCAGACCGGCGAGGACCCGACCACCGGGTCGCGTGAGTACACGAACACCGACGGCTCCGTGGCGACGATCACGCAGCAGCGGCTCACCGACCTCGACCCGACGATCGGGGACCGCGCCGCCACCGAGCAGTTGTTCACCGCGGCGGGTCTCCCGGCCGACCGGCTCGAGGAGCAACTGCTGCCGACGATCACCGGCGGCACCGCGCAGTTCCTGTCGATCGCCGGGCACAACACGGACGGGTCCTGGTCGGCGACGGTCGCACGCGCCTTCGCGAAGCCCGGAGCGGCGCTCATCGTGAAGGTCCGGACGACCTCGCAGGATGCGCTCCGTCCCGACCTGCACGACATCCTGGTCAACGCGCAGGTGGTCGTCGCCTAGCGAGTCGAGCTGGTGCGTCGGGGGCGCCGCGACGGGCGCCCCCGACGGGTCCCTATGCTGAGTTCTCGTGCGCCGCTCCGTCCGTCTCCTGACCGTCCTCGTGATCGTCACCCTGTTCGCCGTCGGGGTCCTGTCGGCGGTGGTGTTCATCCAGCGTGTGCTGGCGGATCCGGCGAGCGACGTCGCGTGGGTCGGCACCGTCCGGGCGATGGGGTTCATCGTCATCGGGGTCATGCTGACACTGCTCGGACGGCGAGGGCTGCCCGCGGCCGTCGACGCGATCAACTTGCTCGCCGACGCCGGTCCGGTGCGGCCGCTCACGGTCGTGGTGTGGGTCGTCCTCGGCGCCAACATCTACTCGATCCTGCGCGGCTGGACGGTGATCGTCCCCGTCGCGGCCGTCATCGGTGCGATCGTGGTGGCGTTGCCGTTCGTCGAACGCTTCCTGGACGCGGCGCTGGCCCGACAGGCTGCGCGAGCCGACGCCGACGCCGACGCCGACGCCGACGCCGACGCCGCCGACGCCGACGCCGACGCCGCGACCCCGGTCACACCGGTGGCACCCGCCGGGACCGCCGCCGACGCGTGAGACGGCAAGCGAGACGGCACGCGGGACGGACGTGTGACGGTCACGAGACGGGACGGGAGGCCCGGTGCCAGCTGGCACCGGGCCTCCCGTCCGTCGTGGACGCGGCCTGACCGCCCCTGCCGACCCACGCGGGTCGGCCCGCCTCAGCGCTCCGCGCGCCCGGCGAAGCGGTACCGGAACCCGGGCACACCGTCGGCGGTGACGACCACGTCGTAGTACCCCCACTCGTCGAGCGGCCAGTGCATCGTCTTGTGCCCGGAGCCGCGGACGTGCGCGGTCTCGCGGTGCTCCACGAAGTCGTTGGCCACGAGCACGAAGCGGAGCTCGGCCCGGCCGGTGTTCTCGAGCAGGAGCTGCAGGGTGCGCCGACCGCGGGTGTCCCGGACGACCGAGACGTGCGGGATACCGCCGGTCGCCGGACCACCGACCTCGACGGTGCCGGCGAAGCGCCGGAGGAACCGGTCGGGTCCGTAGACGCTGACGTCGTACGCGCCGTCGGTCGTCGTGGTGTCCCATGCCCAGTCGGCGGTGGCGCCGACGGGGACGGTCTTCGGGTGGGCGGCGAACGGCATCGCGGTGTTCGGGTACACCAGGAAGTTGACCCCCTGGCGACCGTCGTTCGCGAGGGTCACGGTGACCCGACCGGTGCTCCGGTCGACGGTCGCGTCCGCGTGCTGTCGGTAGGGCAGGCTCCGACGGCGGACGGTGCCGGGCTCCTGGACGGGCACGGTCTGCGCGCCGATCGCGGGTTCCTCGATGGGCGGCTTCGCCTGGTCGGCGTCGGCGGCCGCGACCAGCGCGCGGGTCTGCTCGATGCCGGGGACCACGTCGGCGCCGGGGATGCTCGCGTCGGGGGTGCTGAAGTCGAAGCAGCTCGTCAGGTCCCCGGAGACGGTCCGCCGCCAGTCGGAGATGTTCGGCTCGCGGACGCCCGTGACGTGCTCGAGGAACTGGATCACGGAGGTGTGGTCCGCCACCTGCGAGTTGACCCACCCGCCACGGCTCCACGGGGACACCACGGTCATCGGCACGCGGGCGCCCATGCCGATGGGCAGGCCGTCGACGTACTCGTCGGGGGTGCCGGGTTCGGCGAACGGGGGGACGACGTGGTCGAAGTACCCGTCGTTCTCGTCGTAGTTGATGAGCAGGACGGTCGAGGCCCAGGTGTCCGGGTTGCTGAAGAGCGCCTGCACGACGGCGTTCGTGTAGTGGGCGCCGTAGTCCGGGCTGGCCGCCGGGTGCTCGCTCCAGCCGTAGGGTGCGACGACGTACGACACGGTCGGCAGGCTGTTGGTCGCGCAGTCCTGCCCGAACTGGCTGAGCAGGTGGGTGACGTCGAGGCCCTTGCCCGAGTTCGGCTTCCACCCGTCGTGCAGACCGGCACGCGCGGCGAGCTCCTGCTGGGCGGGATCGGAGGACGCGAGCGCGCGGTGGTACTGCTCGAACAGCCAGAGCGGGTTGTCGCCGTAGTCGCCGACGTACGGGTCGGCGGAGCTGTCGCCGACCTCGTCGTTGGCGTAGGTCTTCCAGGTGACCCCGGCCGCCTGCAGCCGTTCGGCGTAGGTGGTCCAGGCGAACACCGGTTCGTAGTCCGCCGGGTTGTCGGTCGCCGGTCCGCCCTGGGCACCGCGGGGGTCGATGGTGCCGGACCACTGGTACAGGCGGTTCGGCGTCGTCGGACCGTTGAGCGAGCAGTGGTAGTCGTCACAGACCGTGAACGCCCCGGCGAGTGCGCGCTGGTACGGGATGTCCTCGCTGGTGAAGTAGCCCATCGTCTGGGCGCTCTTCGCGTCGACCCACCGGTTCCAGGCTCCGCCGTTCCACGCGGTGTGCCCACCGCCCCAGGAGTGGTCGAGGCCGTCGGCGTTCTGCGCGTTGAACCGGGTGGTGTCGAGCCGGAACGGCAGCATGGCGCCACCGTCGGTGCGGGCCGCCGCCGGCTGGTGGAAGACGTCGTGTCCGGTCGGCAGCTCGAGCGCCTGCTTGTCCGAGAACCCGCGGACCCCGGGCATCGTGCCGTAGTAGTGGTCGAACGACCGGTTCTCCTGCATGAGCACGACGACGTGCTTGACGTCGGCGATCGTGCCGGTGGGGACGGCACGAGCGGTCGCGGCGCTGGCGCGGTCGGCCGCGCCCGGTCCGAACGCGGACCCTGCGGCGACGCCGGCCATGATCGCTGCTGCGCCGCCGACCAGGACCGTCCGGCGGCTCAGGCCGGGGCGGACCGCTGCGGTGTACGCCGCGTCCGGGGTCAGCGGTGGTGCGGCGTCCAGGCTGACGTCGGGTGCGCCGTGTTCGGGCTTCCTCGTGCTCATCGCGGGCCTTCCAGGTCGGTGGGAGTGCGGGCGCTGCGGGGGAGGAGCACCCGTCAGCATGACAACGAGGTGCGCTGAACCGTGCCTTGCCCGGCCGTGGCGGCGGAGTGAACGCGTCCGGTGGAGTCGGGATCGACCTGTCCAGGTGCGCCGCGGCTCGGCCCTGTGGTTCCGGTGTCGATCCCGCGAGGACTCCGACGCACCTGGACAGCTCCTGCCGCGGCGGGGGAGGATCACCGGGTGCGACCACTGTTCCGGGACATCGCTGAGGACCTCGCCGACCGGGTGCTCCGCGGTGAGTTCGACGCCACGGGTGTCCTGCCGGCCGAGCACGACCTGGCGGCCGACTACGCCGTCGCGCGCGGCACCGTGCGGAACGCGCTCGAGCTGCTCCGCGACCGGCAGGTCCTGACGGCACGTGCCGGCTCCCGCTGGCGCGTCCGCACCACGACGCTCGGTCACGACGCCGGCGCGCTCGAGTCCTTCGGTCAGCTGGCCAGGGCCCGGGGGCACGAGCCCGGCGGGCGGGTCGTGGCGGTCGAGGAACGACCGGCCACCGTGCGCGAGCGGCGCCTGTTCCGCGCCGCGCACGACGAGCCCGTCCTGCACGTCGTGCGGGTGCGCTCCCTCGACGGTGTGGACGTCATGCTCGAGCGCACCGCCTACGCGCCGTGGGTCGCCGCCGTCATCCGGACGATCCCGGGCGGGCAGACGTCGGTGTCGGCGACCCTGGAGGACCGGTTCGGCATCCGGGTCGGTGCCGCCGTCACCACCGTGGACGCGCTGCTGGCCGACGACGCCGACGCCGCGCTCCTCGGGGTCCGGGGCGGCGCGGCCCTCCTGCAGGTGCGCCGGTCCAGCACCGCCGAGGACGGCCGCCCGCTCGAGGCGGGCGACGACCGGTACGTCGCCGGGACGGTGCCGCTCCGGATCCGGACGTCGTCCGCAACGGTACCGGTACCGGTACCGCCGACCGGCACCGGGCACGACGACGCGGGATGAGCCGGACGGGAGGCCCGGTGCCAGCTGGCACCGGGCCTCCCGTCCGTCTCATCTCGACCCCACGACGTGGGCCGGCAGGCGGGGTCAGCGTCGCGGGGTGCCGTCCGCGGCGGCGGCCGCCGCCAACCCTGCTTCGATGACGTCGACGGGGTCCGGCAGGGCCGCGATCGACGCCGCGACCTGACGGCTGCGGGCGCGGTGGGTCGGCGAGGCGAGGACCTCGCGGACCGCCCGACGGATCGCCGCCGGTCGTGGCGTCCCGGAACGCAGGTTCTGCCCGCACCCGGCCCACGCGACCCGGGTGGCGACCTCCGGCTTGTCCTCGGTCGACCCGGCGACCACGAGCGGCACGCCGTGTGCGAGGGCACGCTGCACGCCGCCGAACCCGCCGTTCGTGACGACGACGCTGCACCGCGGCAGCAGCTGGTCGTAGGGCAGGAAGGTCGCCACCCGGGCGTTGGCGGGCAGTGCCGTGCCGAGCGCGCGGTCGACCTGGTCGACGGGGCGGCCACCGGTGGTCGCGACGACGAGGACGTCCTCGTCCGCCAGCGCGCGGAGCGTCGGCGCGATGAGCCGGCCGAGGTCGACGGTGTCGATCGTGCCCTGGGTCACGAGCGCCACCGGGGTGTCGGTGTCCAGGTCGTCCCACCACGCGGGCAGGTCGGCCGCGGGCGTCGGTGCCGCGCGGGCCACGACCGGACCGACGAACCGGACCGAGTCGGGGAGCTCGCGCCGCGGGTACTCGAGCTCCGCGACGCTCAGCTGGAACAGGGTGTCGAACGCGCGGTACGCGAAGTCGAAGGTGTCGATCGTCGACGGCGGTGCCCCCACCTCGGCGAGCACGGCGTCCACCGCTCGACGCAGCGGCCGGGTGAGCACGGGGTGGATCGCGGCGGTGAGCAGTCGGTTGCGCGCGCGAGCCACCGGCCCGCGTCCCGGGGAGAGCGCAGTGCCGAAGGGTGCCGCGTCGACGCTGGTGAGCGTCACCGGGGTGGTCGCGATCCCGAGCACGGGCAGACGCTCCGCGGACGGCAGGGCCAGGTACGGCGCGAGCCCGGTGAACGACGCCTCGCCGAGCACCGCGTCGAAGCGCCCCGCTGCCAGCAGCGCCGTCAGCGCGCGGTACTGGGACGGGATCGCGCGGACGAACATGGCGATGATGCCCTCGCGGACGACGGCGATCCCGCGTGCCGCACTGGCGTCGGCGAGCCGCTCCTGCAGATCGGCGTCGTCGAAGTCGACGTCGGCGGGCAGCGCCACGAACCGGAGCCCGGCGCCGACGACGAGGTCGCGGTACTTGGACCCCGTCAGCACGGTGATCTCGTGGCCGCGCTCCGCGAGGTCGCGGCCCACGTCGACGAGGGGCGCGAGGTGGCCGTAGACGGGCGGGGCGCAGAGCAGGTACGAGGACACGGGGGCCGCTTCCGTCGGGGGATGGCCGGACGTTCGGAGCGTAGGTGCGGCGAGCAGGCGCGTGGCGCGGCACGGACTGGGAGTGGGTGAGAGTCCTCGAGCATCGGCACCCGGACGCTAGGGTCGCTGCATGACCACACCCGCGGGGGCGAGTTCGGGCAACGGCTACTGGCGCGGCCAGATCGGGGCGACGGCCCTGTTCGGCGTCGGCATGGTGGTGTGCAGCGTGGTGCTCTTCCGGGTGGACCCCGACGAGCCGGGGCGGGCGGTCCTGCTCGCGTTCGGGGGCCTGCTCTTCCTCACGACGCTCGGTTGGGCGGTCGACGCCGCGACCCGCTCGGACCCCCGGCAGCGCGCGCTCTTCGCGTGGGCCATCGCCCAGCACGAGGCTGCGGGGCACGGCAACGACGCCCTCGCGCTGGCCGATGCCGCCCGTGCCCGCGACGGTGCGCTCGACGCCGAACGGATCCGGGCGCTGCAGGCGCTCCGCCCCGACAACCCGTACCCGGGCGGCCCGCTCGACGACGACTCGGACGGCGGGACCGCCGGAACTCGCGAGACGGGAGCGAACCGACTCGGGGTCCCGCTCCTCGCGATGTTCCTCGCGTTGACCGGGCTGTACTGCAGCTGCTGGCCGTCGGTGTTCGTGCTCGGGTGGCCGTTCCAGTTCGTCGCGTCGATCCTCGCGGTGGTCGCGATCGTGCGGCCCGGTCGCGGACGCCGGCTCGGCGTCGTCGCGGCGATCGTCTCGGTGCTCGGCACCCTCGTGACGGTCGGCATGCTCGTGTGGCACGTGGTCGAGGCGAACGGCAGCTAGCTGCCGCGGTCGCGCGTGCGGCTCGCGACGTGGGCGGGTGACGGACTGGAGGCTCGGTGCCGGCTGGCACCGGGTCTCCAGTCCGTCTCGTGACACCCCAGGACGCGGGCCGGCGTGCGCGGGCCGGCCACCTGTTTCGGTGGGCGCGCGGCGCGGCAGGTGGGAACAGACTCGCAACGTCGATGAAACACACGCCCTGTGGGGTGGATGCATGGACGTCACCACCACGGATCGTGCTCCCGCTCGCTGGTACCACTCGCTGTTCGTGCAGATCGCGATCGGGGTGGCCCTCGGCATCGCCGTCGGGGTCTGCTTCCCCGCGGCCGCGCCGGTGCTCAACGTGGTGGGGCAGGGGTTCATCCGGCTGATCGAGATGGTCATCGCGCCGCTCGTGTTCATCGTCGTGGTGACGGGCATCGTGCACGTCGGGGACCTGCGCTCCGTGGGACGGATCGCCGGCAAGGCGATGATCTACTTCCTGCTCGCGTCGTCGTGCGCGCTCGTGTTCGGGCTGCTGGTGGGCAATCTCGTGCGCCCCGGGGCCGGCCTGCGGATCGACCCGTCGTCGCTCGACGCCTCGGCCGTGGCGGCGAAGACCGCGGGCGGCACGGCTCCGAACGCGGGGACCTTCATCCTCGACCTCATCCCGTCGAGCGTCGTGAACGCGTTCGCGACCAACGACATCCTGCAGGTGCTCGTCTTCGCGGTGTTCGTCGGCGCGGCGATCGCCGCCATCGGCAGTGACCGTGCGCGGCCGCTCGTGCGGGGCCTCGACCTGTGCCTCGAGGTCGTCTACCGGATCCTGGGCTGGGTGATGCGTCTGTCGCCGCTCGGTGCGTTCGGCGCGATGGCGTACGTGGTCGGGCAGTACGGCATCGACACCCTGGGGTCGTACGGGCTGCTGATCGCGGCCTGCTACGGCGCAGCGGCGGTGTTCATCGTGGCGCTGCTCGTCGGCGGGTGGCTGCTGTCCGGGGTGCCGATCTGGCGGTTCGTCTGGCACACCCGCGCCGAGTTCGGGCTGGCCCTGGGCACCGCGTCGACCGAGGCCGTCCTGCCGCGGATGATCACCCGGCTCACCGAGGTCGGCGTCTCACGGAGCGTCGCCGGGCTCGTCGTGCCGACGGGGTACTCGTTCAACCTGGACGGGGCGGCGATCTACCTGTCGATCTCGCTGCTGTTCCTGACCCAGGCGTTCGGGGTGCCGCTGACGCTCGAGCAGCAGGTGGCCGCACTCGGGGTGCTGCTGCTGACGTCGAAGGGCATGGCCGGGGTGCCGGGCTCGTCGTTCCTGGCGCTGTCCGCGACGGCGACGAGCCTCGGGCTGTTCCCGGTCGCGGGCGTCGCGCTGCTGCTCGGTGCCGACCGGGTCATGGACGCGATGCGGGTGAGCGTCAACCTGCTCGGCAACTGCGTCGCGACGCTCGTGGTGGCGCGGTGGCAGGGCGAGCTCGACCGTGAGCGGGTGGACGCGGTGCTGCGGCCCGGTCGAGGGGTGCGGCCGTCGTCGGAGCCGTCGCACGCAGCGGGCGCAGCGGCGGTGTCGGCGCCGGTTCGCTGAGGGGTCGGGGCGCGCTCGCGGCGCGGTCAGCGTTCGAGGACGGCGCGCTGCTGGTCGTACTGCTGGCGGGTCCGGTGGCCGCCCATCTTGCGGACGACGGCGCCCGAGGGGTCACGCGTGATCCGCCACCAGATCGCGATGCAGAGCGCGTCGACCGGCAGAGCCGTGCCGAGTCCGACCAGGAGCTGCCTGCCGAGGTCCGTCCGCCACGGCAGACCCGAGACCTCGAGCGCGGTCACGACGAGCAGACAAACCACGATGGTGATCGGGCTGAGCCAGAGCTTCCGCACGGTGCGTTGACGTGCCACGTCGATCTCCGCCAGCTGCGCCAACGGCAGCGTCGAACCGACGTGCTCGCGGGGCTCGCCACCGACGATGACGGCGGCAGGGCCGGGGGTGGTCGCTGTGTCGTCCGCGTCCGTGGCGGGTCGCCACACCACGTCGTCCAGGTGCTCCAGGTCGTCGTCGACGCGGAACCAGCCGCCTTCGAAGCCGTCGGCAGCGGCGTCGGGATCGGCGCGAGGCGTGGTCGTGGTCACGTCGGTCATCTTGGCAGCAACAGGCGCCGCTGGAACACCACCGATTCGGGGGTGGGGCGAAGGCGTCGCCCGCGGACCCGGGGCGCGTTCTGCTGGCAGGATGGTCCCCGACACCACGGGGGCGGGGGCCGGCATGGGCACGGAACAGCAGGACTGGCGTGACCAGGGGACGGGCCCGACGACGGGGCGAGGGAACGCGATCGCCATCGCACTCGTGCTGCCGGTGCTGCTCGTCGTGAGCTGGGCGGTCCAGATCGGGGCGTACCTGGCGCGCGACTTCGGGTCGATGGACGACCGGCTCGGTGCCGGGGGCGTGTTGGCACGGCTGGTGATCGGCGCCGTGCTCGCCGTGGGGATCCCAGTGGTCGTGCTCGTCGTGCAGGTCCGGGCTCGTCGGCGCGAACCGCGGCACTCGCTGGCCGCCGTGGTCGCGGCGATCGTCGTGCTGGTCATCGCCGTACCGTGGAACGGCCTGGTCCTGACGTCACAGGTGCGGAGCATGGTCGCCGACGCCCGACAGCGCGCGCAGCCCGCGACCGATGCCGAGCGGCACTTCGCCGACGGCGACGCCCGCGCCACACTCGAGCGGATCGGAGACCGCACGGTTCGGATCCTCGGCGGCGACCGGAAGTCCGCCTACCGCGATGGCGAGCGGGCCGGTGGTGCGTACAGCGAGGAGTGCCAGCTGTCGAACGCGCACCAGGGGGTCAGGTGGCGGTACTGGTACCACCCGGACAACTACACGGACGCCGACGGCAAGGAACTCCTGCCCGAGGACCACACGTTGATCGAGGATGCGAACCGCGACGTGGACCGCGTCCGCGCGTACTGGGAGTCCGAGGGCATCGACGCGCGGTCGGAAGAGGACACGGTGCCCGACCAGATCGCGCCGACCGCCGACTGGCTCGAGAGCGGCTCGTCGTACACACGGCCCGGTCCGGACGTCGACTTCCGCACGATCTGCCTCGTGCGCTGACCCGAGAGTCGTCGGGTCGTCGCTCCGGCGCAGTGGATCGACAGCTCAGGTGGGTCGGTTGTTCTGGCCGTAGCCGGTTCGTGACCCCTCGATTGCGCTGTCGAGCATCCGGGTCCAGGTGGCCCTGGACTCTGTGCTGAGGTCCCCGCCCTCGTTCAGGAGCCAGTGGCTCGAGGCGACCGTGACGCCGCTCATGAGCGATCCAACGAGCAGATCGACTTCGAGACGGCTCCAACTCGGGTAGCGGGTGGAGAGATGCTCGGCCAGGTGCAGCGAGGTTCGGTCCATGACCTGTCGGAGCAGGGCTTCGTGCCGGGGTGACGCTTCGTCGCCTCGCCCGACGACTGCTCCGACGGACACGATCACGTCGGGCATGCTCGTGGCGCGCAATGACCGAGACACCTCGTCAAAGACAGCGGCACGAGAACCGTCGGTCCCTGGCGCGGCCGCACTCACTTCGTCGAACGTCGCCCACGCAGTCTCGAACTGCTCGACACTCGCCGTCACCAAGACGTCTGACACCGAAGGGAAGTAGTTGAACACCGTCGCCCGAGACATGTCAGCACGCTCGGCGAGTTCTTCGACGGTGAAGGCGGGGCCACCCCGTTCGGCGACCAACGCGATGGCCGCGTCGAGGATCGCGCGTCGTGAGCGGGCCTTCAACATCTCGCGGCGTCCGCGCGGGATTGCAGGGGAACTCATACGCCGAGTGTAACGCCCAAATGCTAGACGGCGTCGATGTTTAGACGTAGTCTCGATTCACCACGTCGGCTTGCATGAAGGGCACCATGAGCACGAACGAGCAGTCACCCCAGTCCCTACCTCCGCAGGACGAGCGGACTGGCAGAGACCGTCCGGCGCGTTTCCGGTGGGCGTGGACCGTCGCTGCCGTGGTCGGCGCCGTCCTGGGGGGCCTTGTTGTCGTCCTCGCTGCCGGGAACCTCGTTCCCGCGACGAGCAACATCGTGACGCTCGGCGGCTCGATGGCCTGGGGCTATTTCGCGCCACACCTGGTGATCGTCAGTGTCATCGCTGTTCTTCTCTGCGTTCCCCTCTGGCGGGCACGGCGACGACCCGTGATCCGGGGCATCGCCTCTGTTCTCGCCCTTGGGGCGCTGGTCGCCTCGACCGGCATCACCGCAGCCCTGGTGCATTCGGCGACGGCGAACGGCGGTTCCGTGAACTTCGCCCGCACTCTGGCGCTGACGAACACGCCCGTGACCCCGACCAAGATCACGACCTACGTCACGGCTGGCGGCAAGGCCCAGCAAGCGCGCATCTACGAACCCAAGGGCGGCCCGAAGGGCGCGCCGGTGATGATGTACATCCATGGCGGCGGCTGGTACGGCGGTACTGCGGAAGAGTCCGACAGTCTCGCGCAGCGGTGGGCCGATCGGGGCTGGTACGTCGTCAACGTCGACTACCGGCTCGCGGACGCCACGCACGCAACATGGGACGAAGCCCCCGCCGACGTCGCCTGCGCCCTGACCTGGACGGACAAGCTGGCGAAGGACGTCGGCGCTGACACCGGCAAGCTGACCGTCATGGGTGACTCCGCAGGCGGCCACCTCGCCATGCTCCTCGGCTGGTCCGCCGCCGCGGGTGCCGCCCCCTCCACGTGCCCCGGAGCTGGCAAGGTCCCCGTTCCCGACGCCGTCGTGGCCGGGTATCCCGTGAGCAACATCGACTACACGTACGACCACGGCGCCTCACCCCTGCCGAGCTTCAACCCGCAGGAGTTCACGCGCTTCTTCCTCGGTGGCGCACCTGCTGACGTCCCCGACCACGTCCGAGCAGTGTCACCCTCGACCTACCTCAGCACCGCGATCCCGGCGACTCTCGTCCTGCAGCCCGAGCGAGATGACTTCATCCCCGCCAAGGGCAACGACGAGGTGATGAAACAGGCGAAACAAGCGGGCGCCGACGCCACGATCGTGCAGGTCCCCTTCGCTTGGCACGGATTCGACGCCACAGAGGACAGCATCGGCGGCCAAGTCAAGATGACTGTCACCGAGAACTGGCTGGAGAAGCGCAACCTCGCCCCCTAGGCCACGCCCCGTAACCCGCCTGCTACTGAGGCGGCGGAGCCGCAGGTGTGCCGCGGCTCGTGCGCCCTAGCGGGCTGGCCGCGTTGGAGTTGCGCAGCGACGCGAGACCACTGGTCGTGCTCCCACTGCGCGCACGCGTGCTGGCGCCCTGAGGAACCGAAGTCGTTCTCGACGTTCGCGCTGGCCGTCATGATCGTCTGGCCGTCGATAGCGCGGACCAGGAAGTCGATGTTCAGCACCGAGCCGGTGCCACCGATGTTCTTGTCCGTCACCGTCGAGATCATGCCCGAGTTCAGGCCGGGCTTCGCCGTTGGGTTGGTGAAGTTGTAGAGGGTGGTCACGCGAAAGCTGTCCAAGGAGGCCGATGCCCGGACGCTGCCGCTTTCGGTGTTTGAGCTTGGTTCGGTCCTCCTCGGTCGATCGCCCGCATGGTCGTCGGCTCACTGATCCTCCGGCTGGTTGTCCGGCATCCATGGGACAGGAGCGCTGCAGGTCACGAGATCGCGAACAGGGTGTCGAGTGCGTCGTCGAGGTTCGTGTCCCAGTCGAAGGCACGCGACTCGTCGATACTGCGCCAGTGGTGCTCCTTGCTGAAAGCGACGATGGGAGCGGTGACAGCGGCGTGGTTGAGCAACCAAGCGAGGGCGAGTCCGGCGGGTGAGATGCCGTGGTCGGCGGCGAGTGTGTCGAAGCGACGTACGGTGTCCATCAGCTCGGCGTCGCCGAGGCGCCGTTCCGCGTGGGGCGCAGTGCTGGCGCGGCTGCCGGTCTGTGGTCGCTGCCCATCGCTGTAGCGTCCCGCCAGGATGCCGTTCGCGAGTGGGGAGAACGGCGTGTACGCGAGGCGTTCTGCTGTGACCAGGGGCAGGACGTCCCGGTCGTCGCTCCGGTCGAGCAGGGAGTAGGAGTTTTGCACGATCTCGGGTCGGTGGAGTCCGAGGCGATCTGCGGTCGCGAGTGCGTCGGCTAGTTGGATGGCGTTCACGTTGGACAGGCCGTACGCGCGGATCCTGCCGTCGTCGACGGCGTCGCTGAACACCGGGAGCGATCGTTCCCAGGGGGTGGAGGGATCGGTGGTGTGCGCGAGGTAGAGGTCGACGTGCCCGAGGGTCTTCGTGCTGTTTGCGAGTTGCCTCCGGATCCGTTCCGGGTCCAGATCCGGCCCGTTCGCGGTCACACCGGTCTTCGTCTGGGTGAGGGTGGAGCTGTCCGGATGCGTCCGGTTCCACTGTCCGATGACGCGCTCGCTCGTGCCTCCTGTGTAGGCGTCAGCGGTGTCGAACGCCGTGAACCCTTCTGCGACCGCTCGATCGAGCAGGGCGAGTCCCTCGTCTTCGGACAATCCGATGCCGGGGCCTGTCGACATGGCGATGCCGCCGATGTTGCCGGTGCCGAGGATGAACGGTCCGAGTTGTTCGCGGCGGCCGGAGTGGGTGGATTCGATCCACGTCATCAGTGTTCCTTCCGCGGCGGCGTCGGGCTCGAGGTCCGGTCGCTCGCCTGTTGCTGGTCTCATCGGTCCCTACGTACGTGCGAGCGCCGCAGCGGAGGCGCTGACGTGCGGGGCCAGCGGCGCGGAGCGGCATCTTGTGGTGCTGTCCGCGCCGCTGTTCGCAGTGCTCAGTCCACGAGGGTGAACGTCATCTTCGGCTCGACCTTGAGGAACCGTGAGATGAGGCACCCCCGTGCCGCGGTGATCGCGAGTCCCTGGAACTGGCCGGGTTCGATGCCGGGCACCTTCGCGCGCATCGTGATCGTGATCGGTCCCGCCTGGGTGACGTCGAGGCTCAGCTCGTTGTCGACGTCGACGGTCGTCTCGATGAACTCCGCGGTGAAGTTACCCCACCCGAACACGTTCGCGAAGGCCTGGTTCAGGCAGCCGGCGTAGGCGACCGCGAGGAGTTCCTCCGGGATCGCTCCGTCTGCGCCCTCGAAACGGCTGGCGAAGTCGTACGGGACATCAGCGAGGGTGTCTGTGCCGGTCGACAACGACCCACGTCCTTCCTTCCACGACCCGCTCCACTGAGCCGTGCCTGCCGCGATCATCGTGCGCCTCGTGCGGACGCCGGCATGGTGGCGTCGTGCAGCTGGTGGTTCATCGCTGTGCCTGGGTGGCGAGCTCGGCGCTGACAGCGCCCATGACCGCCGGCAGGTCCAGGTCGGTCTGCGTGTCCTGTGCCCAGCCGCGAGCGACGAGCAGTCCGAAGCGCTCCTGGGTCTCGGGGCGAGGGATCGCGTCGAGGATCTCGCGGAACGACTGCAGGAGGTCTCCCGCCGAAGGCGGCGCGACGCGCTCGTTCACCAGACGCTTCACGGTCGCGAGCGCGTGCTTGTCGAAGCTCGCGAGCCGTCCGGCCAGGCGATCGACGAAACCATCGAGTTCGGCGTCAGGGAGCGCTCGGTTGATCCACCCGTACTCCGCTGCGGTGACAGCGTCGTAGTCGTTGCCGGATGCCAGGACCTCAAGCGCTCGGGAACGTCCGACCAGCTGCGGCAGCCAGTCGAAGCCGCCTCCGCCCGGGACGGCACCGGAGCCGATCTCCGGCTGTGCGAACACGCCCTTCTCGATGCTTGCGAAGCGCATGTCGAGGGCAAGCGCGAACTCGTCCCCGATCCCGCGAGTGCGGCCACGCACCGAGCCGATGGTGATGACCGGGGCGTGTGCCATCCGTGTGACGAAGTCGTGCCAGGTCTCCGGCAGGGACGCGGCACCGGGCACGTCAGGCACGTCGGACATGTTCTGGACGTCGAGCTGCGAGAGGAAGTAGTCAGGATCCGCGCTGTCGAAGACGACGACCTTGAGAGCAGGGTCCGTCTCCATGCGCTCGACAAGGAGACGCAGTGCCGCGTAGACGCTGGGGCCGAGCATGTTCATGGGCGGGTTCGCGAACGTCGCGCGGACGAAGCCCGGGCTCTCCTCGGTGATGTGCAACGGGACGGTGAGACCGGAGTGGTCGTATCGCGGCGTCAGGGTGACGGCTTCAGTCATGGTTCTGCTCCTCGGGATGGCGAAGTACACCGATCGGTGTGCAACACCACGAACGTACACAAGCTGGAGCCAAACCACAACGATCGGTATACTTGAGGCATGACGACGGAATCAGCTGCACCCGAGAAGCGGTCACGGAGCGGTCGCGGGGCTCGCGGACGGATCCTCGAGGCAGCGGCGACGCTCTTCTACGAGGAGGGGATCGTCACCACCGGCGTGGAACGGCTCGCCGAGGTCGCGCACGTGTCCAAACGCACCCTGTACGACCACTTTCCGAGCAAGGCCCTGATCGTCGATGAGTACCTCCGTCAGTTCGAGGAATCCGGCATCGACAGTGAGCGGGTCCTCGACCAGGTGCAGCTGAGCCCGCGCGATCGCCTGTTGGGGATGTTCGCCGATCTTCCCGACAACGCCCCCCTCCGCGGCTGTGCCTTCCACAACGCCAGCGTGGAAGCGGCCGCCACGATGCCGGCCGTCGGGGAAGCCGTGATCCGGCACAAGACCGCGTTCCTGGCGAAGCTCACGGCAACCGCCACGGAGGCCGGCGCGTCGGATCCGGGTTCGTTGGCGCGCCAGATCTCGGTCCTCTTCGAGGGATCGCGGGCGCTGACGACCTCTCTTCAGTCGCGCGACATCATGGCGGAGGCCCGCGCCGCCGCAGCGGTGCTCATCGATGCAGCGACCGTCTCGTCCGGCAGCCACTGACTTCTTCCGTCAACCTGCTGACGATCCGAGACGTGAGCGACGAGGTGCCTCGATGGCCGCTTCGCGGTCCTGCATCGGCTGTTCAGCTATGAGCTCGGCGCCGCAGGCATCCCGACGGCCGCGGAGGAGGGTCATGCGCTGCCGGACAGCGGCAGCGATGCAGGTTGGGAACTCCCGCCGAACTAGCACACGCCGCCGCAGGCACCGACAGAACCTCGCTGACCAACGAGCTGACCGTCGGACAGCCGCGCCGCCGTGGTGTGGCGGGACCTGCGCTCCTCACCGCGGGGCGGGCGTCCAGCCGACCAGGCGCTCGACGGCGGCCAGGACGACGGCCGGGGGGTCACCTGTCACGATCTCGGTCCGGACCCGTCCGGCTGCGACGCGGAACGACGGCTCGGTCAGGAGCTGCGACGCAGTGGTGCGGATGTCCGCCGGGGTCGCCGTCGCGGCGTCGAGGACGAGTCCGGCGCCCAGGGTCTCGATGCAGCTGCCGTTCGGCAGTTGGTCCGCACCGAGCGGCAGGACCAGCAGGGGCACCCCGTGCGCGAGCGCCCCGGTCACCGATCCGGATCCGCCGTGGTTCACCACGAGGTCCACGAGCCCGAGCACCGAGTCCTGCGGGACGTACTGCTCGACCCGGATCACTCCCGGGCCCGCCGGCACCGGGAAGGTCGTCGGGTCGACCCAGGGTCCGGTCGTCACGAGGATCCGCGCCGGCAGGGCGGCGAGCCCGTCGATGAGCCGAGCGAACAGGTCGCCTGACTTCGTGTTGAACTCGGTGCCGAGCGTGACGTAGACGCGCGGTCCGTTGCCGGCGGCCAACCACGCCGCGGCATCCGACGGTGGTGACGACCAGGTGTCCGGTCGCATCCGGATGACCGGACCATGCAGCTCGTGCCCGGATCGCATCGACGGCGGGAACGGGACGACGGTGAGCGAGCCGCCGAGCATCTGCTGCTGCGGGTCGGGCCCGAGTCCCGCGCGTCGGCGGAGCGCCTCGAGCGGCTCTCGCACCGCGTCGCGCCAGGTCCCGCCAGCCGAGGCGAAGGCCAGGACCACCACGCACGGCACCCCGGCTCGTTCGGCGGCGGTCATCGCGCCGAAGTCGAACTCCCCG
Organism: Curtobacterium sp. MCLR17_051; assembly: GCF_003234395.1. Lineage (NCBI taxonomy): Bacteria > Bacillati > Actinomycetota > Actinomycetes > Micrococcales > Microbacteriaceae > Curtobacterium > Curtobacterium sp. MCLR17_051. The sequence continues at coordinate 36,743 of NZ_QKTA01000016.1, read as the reverse complement.
CAGACCACGAGGTCGGCCGTCCACCGAGAGACCAGCCGTCCGACGTCGACGACGGCCCCGGCGGCCGCGTCCCCCAGGAACACCTGGGGGACGCGGGTGAGCACCGTGCTCGGGTCGATCGGGGTCAGGGTGCCGGTGCCCGGCCTGCTCGCCGGCAGCTCCACGTCCCGCGGCTGCCGGTGCGAGAACCCGGTCTGTTCGAGGACGGCCTCGCGTGCGCCGCTCAGTGCGGTCCGGTGTCCGGCAGCGCTGGCAGCGCGGGCGAGCGGCAGCATCGGCGCGAGGTGTCCCCGCCCGCGTGGGAACGAGAACACGATGCGCAGGGGTTCCGGAGCCCCGTAGCCGGGCCGGCCGTTCGCAGCAGACACAACAGGGCTCCGATCGTCGCGCGGACCGCCTGCCCGCTTCGTCAGACAACCGTATGGCGAACGACGGTCGCGCTCCATGAACCCTTGGTCAGCCTCGCGGGGCGCTCACGCACGGACCGTGCTCACTTGCCGGCGGCCTCGTTGTACGACTCGATCTGCTTGCCGGCCTGTTGCTCCGCGTCCTGCATCGTCGACTCGACGTCGGCACCCTCGACGATCCGGTTGAAGGCGCCGATGACGGTGGCGCGCACCGTCGGGAACGCGCCGGTGATGCAGCCGGCCGCGGCGACGCTCGTGGGGTCGTCGGCGAGCTGCTGGTACATCGTGGCGATGTTCGGGTCGGACAGGGAGCGCTTGCCCACGGTGGTGTCCTGGGCGTCGGTGTTCATCGCGACGTAGCCGGTCGCCTTCGCCCACTCGGCCTGCACGTCCGGCGTCTGGAGCCACTTGGCGAACGTGTACGACGCCTGCTGCTCGGCGGACGAGTGGCCCTTGCCGGAGATCCACAGCGCGTTGCCGCCGATGACCTGCCCGGCGTCGTCGGAGGCCGACGTGGTGGGGAACCGGGCGACGACGGACTTCGAGCCGTCCGGGTCGACCGTCGTGTAGGCACCGGACGAGGTCAGCAGCATCCCGACCTTGTTGCTCGAGAACGCCGAGTTCTGGACGGTCGAGTCGGTGCCGGGGTTCAGGGCAGCGCCGTCCTGGTAGAGCTTCTGCAGCGTGGTCATGAACTGCACCTGGGTGTCCGAGGTGAGCGAGACGCCGGTGACCGGCTTGCCCTTCCGCCCGTTGTCCGGCGTGCAGAAGGGCTGGCCGCCCGAGGCGCTGAGTTCCTCGAGCATCCACGAGTCGCCCATGTTCATGCTCATGCCGTAGCCACCGGTCGCGGCGTGGATCTTCTCGGCCCAGGTCGCCACCTGCGCCAGCGTCTTCGGCGGCCTCGTGGCGTCGAGGCCGGCCTTCGCGACGAGTGCCTTGTTCAGGTAGAGCACGGGCATCGAGACCGAGAACGGCATCGCCGCGAGTGCCTTGCCGTCGCTGTAGTACGTGGCGGCGGCCGGGGCGATCGTGTCGGTGCCCGACGTCGATCCACTGATCTTCGCGGGGGACACCGTCTGGCCGGAGTCGATCATGAAGCCGGTCGACACGTCGTTCATCATGAGCAGGTCCGGCGTCGAGCCGGACTGCACCGCCGCCGTGTACTTCGTCTGGACGGCCGCGTAGTCGCCCTGGAACGACGACTTCACGGTGATGTGCTGGTCGTTCTCCTTGTTGAAGCGGGCGACGAGCGCGTCGAGCTCGGTCGCGGGCGGCCCGGACATGGCGTGCCAGAAGTCGACGGTGACGGGGCCGGAGCTGTCCGACGCGGAGCTCGACGTGGAGCACCCGGTCAGGGCCAGGACCGCGACTGCCCCGGTGGCGAGTGCGGTGAGGGTGGTGGAACGAGTCGTCACTTGAGCGCGCCGGCGGTCAGGCCGCCGGCGAGGAACCGCTGGGCGACGAGGACGAGGACCAGGACGGGGAGGGTCACCATGGCGGCGCCGGCGAGGACCACGCCGATGTCGGCGGCCTCGGCGTCGGACAGCTGGGCGATGCCGACCTGCACGGTGCGGTGCTCCGGCGAGTTGGTGACGAGGAGCGGCCAGAAGAACCCGTTCCAGGCGGCCGTCGCGCTCACCAGGGTGACCGAGACGAGCGTCGGGCGGGTGAGCGGCAGGAGCATGGACCGGATGAACCGGAAGTGTCCGGCGCCGTGTCGATGAGGTGCCACGACGAGACGGTCAGGTAGTTCGCGATCAGGGTCGTCTCGCCGGGGATCATCATGCTGGCGAGCAGGACGAGGAACAGGGCGCGGGTGCCCCGGAGTCGACAGAACACCAGGGCGTAGGCGGTGATGATGCCGATCACGACCTGCAGCACCGTCTGGGCGAGGGTGACGACGACGCTTTTCAGGAACTGCTGCCCGAGCGGGACGACCTGCGTGGCGCGGACGATGTTGTCGAGCGTCAGGTGGATCGGCACCAGACCGGCGAGGCCCTGGTGCAGGTACCGGGTCGGGGTGAGCGCGCCCTCGAACACGTAGTAGAGCGGGAAGCAGACGACGACGACCGCGATGATGAGCCAGGCGTAGACGAAGACGCTCCGGAGCCGGCGTGCGGTGACGGGGCGCATCAGTAGTTCACCCGCTTCTCGAGCACGCCGAACTGCACCAGCGACAGCCCGAGGACCAGCAGGAACAGCACGACCCCGAGCGCGGCGGCGAGACCGAAGTTCGCGCTGCCGGACCCGAACGCCTGCTGGTAGATCGCATAGACGAGGGTCTTCGACGAGTCGGCCGGACCGCCGCCCGTGAGGATCTGGATCTGCCCGAAGGTCGTGAGTGCCTCGACGGTTCCGGTCACGACGACGAAGAAGAGCGTCGGCGTGACCAGCGGCAACGAGATCGACCAGAGTGTCCGCACGGGCCCGGCGCCGTCCAGGTGCGCCGCCTCGATGACGTCCTGGTCGATGGCGCCGAACGCTCCGAGCAGGAGCAGCACGGTGAACCCGAGCGACCCCCAGATCGTCACGACGATGACGCTCGCCAGGGCCCACTGCGTGCTCGTCAGGAACGGCACGGGCGCGCCGCCGAACTGGGTGATCACCGTGTTCAGCAGCCCGTTGCCGGGTGCGAGCATCGCCGCGAACGCGACGGACCCCGCTGACACGGACACGACCATGGGTGCCGTCAGGAGTGCGCGGAAGACCGGCAGGCCGCGGAGCTTCACGGTCAGGGGGATCACGACGAGCAGACCGAACACGATGCGGCCGACGACCACGCCGACGCAGAAGACCGCGGTGGTCAGCATCGTCCGTCCGAACGCGGGGTCGGTGAACGTGCGGACGTAGTTCTGCAGCCCCACCGAGCCCGCCGGCTGACCGAAGATGTCCGTGCCCTGGGTGCTGAGGACCAGGACGCGGCCGAGCGGGTAGAAGACGAAGACCGCGAACGCGAGCAGCGCCGGAGCGAGGAGCACCAGACCGAGCCGGCGGTCCGAGCGCAACGAGGACCGCGTCGTCCGGGTCGCCCGGGGCGGATGCGGCGACTGCGGTGACCGCGGCGACCCTGCGGTACGCGGGGGACCGGCGACCAGGCCGGACCTGACGGGGACCGTCATGGGGCGGACTCCTCCGAGTAGGGAACGTTCCCTAACCGGGAACGACTCCACTGTGCGGCGGGGGTCGGAGACCGGTCAAGGCACGTCGACCACCCGCCGTCACCCGTTCACGCCGCGTTCAACCCCTCCGCCGATCGGGTGCCGACGTTCATCGCCGCACGCCGCGCGTTCACCTCGGGTTCGGCCCGTCGACCGGCGTGGTTCGCCGTCCAGGGGCCTCGACGTCGTAGAACCGGGGACCATGCGAACCGTTCCTGCTCCCCAGACACTCCGGGCGATCGCCGAGGAGGCCGCGCGCACCGTCGCGCCCGACCTGCTCGCCGTGTTCCGCGCCCCGATGACCATCAGCACGAAGCGCGACGCGCACGACGTGGTGACCCTGCACGACCGCGCCGCGGAAGAGGCGATCACGGCGGTGCTCACCGCCGCCGTGCCGGGTTCCGTCGTGCTCGGCGAAGAAGGCGGCACCACCGGCGGCACCGACACCACCGGCACCGCCGGGGGCGTCGGCAGCACCGCGGGCCCCGTGGTGCGGTGGATCGTGGACCCGATCGACGGCACCGCGAACTTCGCCCGCGGACTCGCGTACTGGTGCATCTCGATCGCGGCCGAGGTCGACGGCGAGGTCGTCGCCGGGGTGGTCTTCGACCCGGTCGCCGACCACGTGTTCGCGGCGGACGACGTCGGCGCCTGGCTCGACGGTGCGCCGATGCACTCGTCGTCGGGGCCGGACGACGCAGCGACGGTCCTGACGAGCTTCCCGGTGCAGCAGGACCTCGACCTGCTCGGCGAAGCAGCGGCGTTCGACCTGCTCCGGGACCTGACGCTCCGGTACCGCCACCACCACAGCCTCGGCAGCGGCGCCCTCAACCTGGTGCACGTCGCCGCCGGGTGGTCGGACGTCACGATGGGCTTCGCCACGCACCCGTGGGACGTCGCGGCCGGAGCGCTGGTGCTCGAGCGCGCCGGCGGGTGGTTCCGGGGCTTCCGTGGGGGCGAAGCCGTCGACCGTGCGCACCTGGCCGACGACTACGTCGCCGCCGGCGCCGGGGGATCGCACGCCGAGCTGGTGCGCCGGGTGCAGGAGCTGTCGGTCACGACCGCCACCGACTGAGCCGCCGACCGGGCCGCCAGCCGGCCCGCCGACTGAGCCGCAGACCGGGCCGCCGACCGGTTCGACGCGGGCGTCGCGAGCGGTCAGCCGAGCGGGTGCCCGGCGACCGCCCTGGCGGTGGACCCACGCGGCAGCAGGTGCGTCGGGAGCACCTCGTGCCGGTCGCCGCGGCGACCCCGGAGCCGCTCGACCACGAGCTCGACCGCCCGCGCGCCCATCCGGACGCGCGGCTGGTCGACACTCGTCAGGTCGAGCCGTTCGCCGAGACCGGTGCCGTCGAACCCGGTCACCGCCGCCATCCGGGGGAGCGCGAGCCCCGCGCCGTCGGCGATCGCCACGAGCCGTGCCGCGGTCGCGTCGTTCGTCGCGACGAACGCCGTGACCCCGTCGCCGAGGTGTCGCGCGATCCGCGCCGGGTCGGCTGCCAGGGCCTCGACGTCGTCGACGCGGTGGTCGCCCGGTGCGCCGAGCTGCGCGGTGACCGCGGCGTGCGCGACGGCACGACGAGTGGTCGAGGGGTGGTCGGACTCCGCCACGAAGCACGTGCGCCGGTGCCCGAGTGCAGCGAGGTGGAGCACCAGCGCGCGCATGCCCGCCTCCTCGTCGGCGCGCACGGTGTCGAGTCCGAGGCCGGCGAGCGCCGACCCGCTCGACCCGACGACCGCGACCGGCAGGTCGCGCGCGACGGCAGCCAGCCGTGCCGGGGCGAGCCGACTGCTCAGGACCGCGACCCCGAGCACGCCGTCGGCCGATCCGTGGGAGGCGTGCAGGGCCTCCAGGCCGTCGGCCAGCCGGGCAGGGTCCCGGAACCCGTCCACGACGCGGAGCGCGAACCCCAGGGTCTGCGCGGTCGCGCGTGCGCTCCGGAGCGCTTCGTCGTGGAACGGGTTCGCGGCTTCGGTGACGGCCACCCCGAGTACGAGCGGCGCGCCCTGCGCGCGTCGCCTGGCGAGCGAACCGACCGGGAGGCCCAGCTCGTCCGCCGTCCGCACCGCGAGTTCCCGACGTGGCCGGGACACACCGTCGTCGCCCCGCAGGGCGAGTGACACGAGCGATCGCGAGATGGCGCACCGCTCGGCGACGTCGCGGAGGGTCGCGGCCACGGTCAGGCGAGCTTCCAGGTGTGGACGTGCTCCCACGTCATCGTCTGCCACCAGCGACCGGACCAGTCCGGGCTCGCGGTGCGGTAGAGCACGACGGTGTCGCCGCGGAACCCGGTCGGCACGTCGACGTCGAGCTCGCGGATGAACGCGCCGACCTCGTCGTGCAGGTCCGGCCGGCCGTACAGGTCGTGCGAGGCGAGGGAGAGGTGCGCGCGGTACTGCTCCGGGTCGTAGTCGTTCGCCAGCGGGACCTGCATCGGCTGCCGGAACGGTGCGACCGCGGCCTCGATGTCGGCGGCGAGCCGGACGAAGTCGTCGTTGTGCGAGCCGTCCGGTCGGGTCGCGACGTCGTAGACGAACCCGATGCCCTGTTCACGGACGCCGGCGTTGTGGACGTCGAACGCCGGTCGGCCGTCGAGCAGCGCCGTGACGGCCGCGACGACCTGGTCCTCGTGGCTGCCGAACGGCTGGCTGCCGACGAGCGTCGCGTGCGGTGGGAAGGCGCCGGCCGACAGCAGGCCGTACTGCGCGCGGAGCTGGTCGGTGACGACCGTGACGGCCCGGCAGGTGCGGGCGTCCGGGCGCAGGTAGATGCCGTGGCGGTAGGGGTCGCTCGGGTCGCGCGGCAGCTTGGCGGTGACGTTCTGGGGCATGGGTCCGTCCGTGGTCGGTCGATGGGGAACGTTCCCGATGGTCGGGAACGTTCCCCATGATCGACCGGACGGGCCCGGATCTCACCCGTCGGTCCGTGACGGAACGGTGAACGATGGGTGTCGGCGGCGCGGGGCCGGCCGTTCTCGTCGGTGCGCTCCGCCCGGCGCTCAGACGCGGGCGGCGGTCCGGCCCGGTACCAGGGTGCCGTCGACCGCGTTGTGGGTGACGCCCGTCGAGCGGCCGTCGATCTGGTCGACCACGTCGTCGACGGACAGACGACCGATCAGGCCGAGTGGCTGTCGCCACGAGGTGATGCCGAGCAGCTCGGTGGCGAGTGGAGCGACCCCGTCGTAGCCCGTGACCGACAGGTCGTCCGGTGCGCGGAGGCCGCGGCGGCGCATCGACTCGAGCACACCGACGGCCCAGCGGTCGCTCGGTGCCATGATCGCCGTGACACCTCCGGCCCGCAGGACCTGCTCGACGAACGAGTCGAGGTCCTCGGGGTCTGCTCCGTGGTCCTCGGAGCGGATCCGGAGCACCTCGGCGCCGCGTGCACGCAGCCGGCGCACCATCGCGTCGGTGCGTGCCGACTGCGTCAGTGACCCGGACGGTGTGACCGTCAGCACGGCGACGCGTCGGTGTCCGAGGTCGGCGACGTGGTCGGCGAGCCCGCGTCCGCCGCCGCGCTCATCGCAGTACGCGCTGCTCACTGCATCGTTCGTCTCGGGGCGCCCGGAGACCACGGTCGGGATGCGCCGGGCGAACGGCAGGACGTCGGCGATCGGCAGGGCGCCGCTGCAGACGATGAGCCCCTCGACGCGCAGGGAGACCAGGGTCTCGAGCGCCCGGCGTTCCTCGCTGACCGGGAACGACCCCGCACCCGTGGCGGTGACGACGCGGTACCCGCGCGCCGCGGCCTGCAGCTGGAACGCGGTCAGCAGGTGCCCGTAGAAGGGGGTGGAGGCGTCGCGGACGAACACCCCGAGCGTGTGCGTGCGGTGTGCCGACATGCCGCGGGCGTTCGCGTTCGCGACGTAGCCGAGGTCGAGCGCGGCCCGCTTGACCCGCTCGGTCGTCGACGGAGCCACGCCGTACGCGCCGGCGAGGGCGCGGGAGACGACCGACTTCGACACACCGGCCAGGGCGGCGACGTCGTGGATGGTCGGGACGGTGGGGTGTCCGGTCACCGCGGGCGCCGTTGTCTGGAGGACTGCACGAGTGTCACGGTAGCCGGAGGGACGCCCGGACCGGGCGACGGTGGTGGTGAACAGTTGGTCACGCCGGCCGCCCGGCGCTGGCCGCGGGCGGTCGGCGTTGGGCTAGCGGTGCCGCACCGTCAGGCGGTACTCCTTCTTCGTGGTGCCGTCCTGGGCGGTGACCGTGATGCGTGCCGTCCGGCCGGACACGTGCACAGCGGCGGCCGCGTTCGGGTTCGTCGTGTGCACGTGGACGTCGGCGACGCGCAGCGTCCGGACCGGGGCGGTCACGGTCGCACCGTGCGACGAGGCAGCGGCGGGCAGGTGGACACGCACGCCGGCGACCGCGATCGAGGACACGGTGGCGTCGTTCGACACGAGGAAACGCTCGCGCAGGGCGGCAGCCTCGTGCTTGGTCACGCCGATCGTGTCGGTCAGGTAGGAGCCCATGCCGCCGTACTCGGTCGCGATGTCCTGCTCGAAGGTGCCCTGCAGCAGCTGCGGTGTCGCCCAGGTCACGCCGAGCTGCGTGTTCGAGAGCAGGTAGTCGTGCAGGATGTCCGCGCTGTCCACGCCGAGCACCCGGTCGAGCAGGTCCACCACGGTGCCGGTGCGGTCCATGCCGTGGGAGCAGTGGATCAGGACCGTGCCGCTGGTGTGCGAGGCGAGGATCCGCAGCACGCGGCGGTACGCGGTGATCATCGACCCGGGTGTCGCCTGGTCGACCCGGCCCTTGTCGACCAGGTCGTGGTACATCGCGGTGTCGTCGCTGTAGTCGCCGTCGGCGCCGAACATCGAGATGTCGACGTGGCGCGCACCCGGGATCGCGACGTCCGGCTTCGCGGCGATCTGGGACGGGGTGCGCAGGTCGACGACGAGGTCGACGTGGTACTCGTCGGCCAGGGACGTGGCCCCGGCGGCGGTGATCTTGTCGAGTGACTCGGAGCGGATCAGGCGCGGGGCGTTCACGGTCTGACCAGACCGGCCGTGGACCGCGGCGAGCTCACGGCCGTTGACCAGCCCGGGGACGTCGGTGATCGGGTGGTCGGCGGCGGTGAAGGCCGGCTGCAGGGTGTCGTCGGCGTGGGCTGCCGTGACGGAGAACGCGGCGGAGGCGACGACGGCCAAGCCGGCGAGGGCGGTCGCTGCGACGCGGGTGGTGCGCGGCGAACGGGTGAGTGGGGAGTGGGTGAGTGGGGAGCGGCGGAGCGGGGACACGGGGCAACCTCGATCTGATCAGGACCCGGGGGTCGTGGGGAGCCGGACGTGGTTGCGTCCGGCTCCCCGCAGGATCGCGGCGCGGGTCGTCGGCGGTGTGGCGCCGAGGTGGCCGGGGCGTGTCCGGGTCATGAGGTAGCGCTCAGTCGCCCACCCGGCGGCCAGCGGCTCAGGACGCCGGGGCCAGCCGGTACCGGAACAGCTCGGTGAGGACCTGCCGGGCGGGCGTGTAGAGCAGCACCGTCGAACCCGTCGTGCTCGTCGCGCCCGTTGCAGCCCTCGTCGAACTGCCCGAGACGATCCCGTACAACCGGTTCGTGGCGCTCATCACCGGTCCGCCGGCGTCGCCCGGCTCGATGCCCGCGCCGGCACCGGCGCGCGCGGCGGCGAGGTGCTGCACGCCGGGATGGCTCCCTGCCGGCACGCGTGTGGCCGTCCAGGAGCAGAGCAGCCGGCTCGCCGCACCGCTGGTGCAGAAGGGATCGGCATCTGGCTTGCCGATGCCGGTGACGGCGGCGCGTGCCAGGTCCCCGTCCACCCGGTTGAACACACGGCCCGATGCCCGGGGCGCCCACGTTGCGACGGAGGGGTCGCACGAGCCGGTCGTCGCGCGGGCCCGGGTGCATGCCAGGGGCGGGACGACGGCGAGTTCGAGGTCCGACTCCGCCGACTGCCAGACCACGTTGCCGACGGTCGCGCCGTCGAGCTGCACGGGTGCCTGGAGCGGCGCGCAGTGCTTCGCGAGCACGACCCACCGGGTGGCTCGCTGGTACTGCTTGAGCTGGCTCCGGAACCCCTTGGCGGTCAGCACGGCACCGACCGTGCAGGTGCCGCCGGGGACCCCGACCTCGGTGCCGGCGATGATCGGCGCTGCGACCCGGTCGGGGTCGCTCGTGGTGGCCGAGGCCGACGGAGCCCAGGTGAGGGTGGCCCCGACGACGGCGGCAAGTGACACCGCGACGGCCAGGGAGCGGACGAGCGCCGGTTGCGCGTGGCGGGTCACGGGTCAGCCGAGCGTGCGGGTGCCGTTGACGCGTCCGATCACCGACAGGGTGTCCGGGTCGCCGAGACGGGCGTGCCAGTGCAGTGTCGTGGAGCCGCGCGGCAGGTCCGGGAACGCTGCGGTGAAGCGGTAGTGGCCGCTGGCGCTGACGACGTCGTCCCCCGAGGTGACCTCGGCGATGTGCTTGTTGAACAGGCCCCGCGGCTTGCCCGGTGCGTCGTAGTAGACGATGACCAGGGCGCCGGGCTTCCCGGTCCCGGCGAAGGTGATGCCGGTGAAGCTCTTCCGGTCGGGCCCGCCGTGGGTCTTCGCGGTGAACGCCACGGCCGCAGCCCGGGTCGAGGTGGGTGTGGCGTGCGCCGTGTGGGAGATCGTGGCGGCTCCGGCCTGCGCGGGGACCAGGACGCCGGCGGCGAGCGCACCGCCGAGGGTGACGCACGTCGCGAGCACGGTCAGTCGGCGGACCGACGGGGAGCGGTGGGTGGACGGGGTCGAACGCATGGGGACTCCTCGCTTCGTGGGGGGACGGGCCAGGGTGGCCCGGTGTGCGTGAACGCTAACAACGCGCTAGACGATCGTCTAGCGAAATCCTGAAGCTGAGGGGATCAGAGGCATTGCGCCCGGTGCGACCGCTGCCGACTCCTGGTCAGACGTTCGTATGATGAACCAAGACCCGACCGAGGAGTGCGATGAACCAGCGGCAGCACGCGAAGACCCGGACCCGCGAGCAGATCATCGAGGCTGCGGCGGCGGTGTTCGCGAGCCACGGCTACGCGGGGACCTCGTTCGCACGGGTCGCCGCCGCGATGGACCGCCCGAAGTCGGCGATCGGCTACCACGTGTTCTCGTCCAAGCACGAACTCGCCTTCGCGGTCATCGAGCGGCAGCAGGCGCGCTGGGCGGCGATCGACTCGCTGATCCGGCAGCCTGAGGGGCTCGAACACCTGCTCGTCATGCTCACGTCCGCCTGTTCCGACGCCATACGGTGTCCGGTGGCTGCCGGGGCGATCCGCCTGAGTCACGAACTCCGCGGTGCGGGGGAGGTGATTCCACGGGTCTTCACGTGGGACGACTACGTCCGTCGGCACCTGTCGGCTTCGAGCGGTGGCACCGGACCGGCCACCGACCCCGAGTGGGCACGTGCGGCGGACCTCGTGCTGACGTCGACCTTCGGGGTGATGTGGGCCCGGACGAGCGCCCGGCTGACGCGGGACACCGAGGGGCAGCTCCGGGACCTGTGGGCGGCGCTGTTCACCGGGCTCGGTCTGCCGGGTGTGCACGCGTTGCTCGAGCAGGTGGAGCCCGTGCGCGTGGGCGGGCACCCGGCCGAGCCCGAGGACTGACCCCGGCGTGCGTGGCATCCCTACCGTCCCGCCGGGGTGCCTGGCCTACTTCTTCTGCTCGGAGCCGTCCGGGTTCACGACGTACCAGACGCCCTTGTCGCCCTGACCCGTCACGTCACCGGCCTTCTTGTCCCCGATGAAGGTGTAGATCGGTCGGCCGTCGATCGTGATCTGCCGTCCGCCGTCCACGCCCGTGATGGTGCCGACCTTGCCGGTGATGCCGGACACCTTCGGTGTCGTGGTCGTCGCCTCGATCGCGGGCCACGCGGTCGCGCAGCCACTGGTGCAGGTGCTCTTCCCGGAGTCCTTGACGTCGGCGTCGAAGTAGTAGGCGGTCATGCCCTTGCCGTCGACGACGACCTTGCCGAGTGTCGTCGCGGCGACGGTCACGTCGACCGACGGTGACGAGTCGGTCGTCGCGGGAGCGTCGCCCTGCGCGGCCGGGGACGGCGAGGGTGAGGGTGCTGCGGATCCGGCCGTGGAGCAGCCGGCGAGGCCGAGGGTCAGGAGCAGCGCGGCCCCGAGTGCGATGGATGCGGGTCTCGATGACGGGGTGCGGTGGGGTGTCGACACGGGGGCTCCTCGAGGTCAGGTCTCGCCGCTGACTGCTGGCCAGACGTTCGTCTAGCGAACGTAACCGCAGGACGGGACGGGAGCCAGCACCCTGCGCGCCCTCTCATCGAGCGGGGCCACGGAGCTGGGTGTCAGGGGGCCGTCTGCTCGACGAGGTGGACGCCCTCGACGCGGCCGATGACGTCGAGTGTCTCCGGGTCGATCAGGCGGGCGCTCCAGGACGCTCCGTCGGCGTCGCTGGGCAGCTCGGGCAGCGCCGCCGTGAAGGCGAACCGGCCGGTCGAGCCGACGGTGCTGCTGCCCGGCTCGACCTCCGCGACGCGCTCGTTCCCGGAGTCGTCCCCGGGGCTGCCGTAGTGGACGACGACGACGGCACCGGGGGTGCCCAGTCCGGCGAACCGCACCTTGACGACTCCGCTGGTGCCGACCGTCCGTGGTGGGCGGATCGCGAACCGGTGCGCGCCGCTCGTCACGGGCGGTGCCCCGAGTGCGGCGCCGAGTGCGCCGGATGCGCCGAGGCCGATCGTCTCGGGACCCGGCGTGGTCGGTGACGGCGTGGGCAGGGCGAGGGCGACGGCGAGCGCAGCAATCCCCACGGCGAGGATGATCGGAGACGCCCGGACCCGATCGGTGCTCCGCGGCATGGTCGGCCCTTCGTGGACGGCGTGTGGCGGAAGTCGCCACACCCCACGCTACCGCTTGGTCAGACGATCGTCTGTGCTCTCGCGCTCGCGCCGCACCAGCGCGCGCCACCGCGGCTGTTCCGAGACGACGACGGCGACGCACAGGACGGTGACGGCGATCGCGACCGTTGTCGGCCACAGGACCCACGCCGCCGTGACCGCCCCCACGAGGTGCGCGAGGACCGACGCGATGGTGACCGCTCCCGGTGCCGCGACCGGCGGATCGCCTCCGGGGCGGTCACCCGGGGTCCCGAACACCGCCGGCGGCACGACGAGGACCAGGACGGCGGTGATCGCGAGCACCGGCGAGTGGGGCCAGAGCGCCCACGGCACGCCCACCCACGCGACGAGCTCCGCCAGGAACCGCAGGCCGCCACGGAGCGGGTCGTGACCGACGGGCCTCGGCGGGCGCGCCGCCGTGGTGACGGTCACCGTGTCGTCGCGGCACGGAAGCCGCGATCCAGGAAGTCGACCATCCACGCGGCACTCGCATCGACGTCCGTGTCCATCTGGAACCCGCCGGACGCCTCGATCGTGGCGAACCCGTGCAGGACGCTGCGGAGCACCCGGAGCGCGTGGACCTCGTCGGTCGGGTCGAGCGGGTAGTCGCGGAGCGCCGCGGCGAAGGACGCCAGGGTGCGGCCGAGTGCGACCGCCAGGGGGTCATCGGCACCGGTCGGCCGGACGCCGACGGCTGCCTGGTACCGCGCCGGGTGCTCCTGGACGCTCCGGCGCACGGTCTGCACCGCCGCCTCGAGTGCACTCCGACCGCTGCGGCCCTGCATGGCGTCGCGGAGTGCGTCACCGAGCTCGTTCGCACCGAGGATCGCGATCCTGCGGGTGAGGTCGCCGAGTCCGTCGACGTGCTTGTACAGCGACGGTGCCTTCACCCCGAGGCGGTCGGCGACGAGGCTCATGCTCAGCTGGGCCAGGCCGATCTCGTCGGCCAGCGTCGCCGCGGTCTCGGTGACGGTCGCCGGGTCGAGCCCCGCCCTAGGCAACGGGACCTGCGACGGGCAGCGTGCGGGCGAGGAACGGCAGCAGCAGGGCGAGGAGCGCCGCCGGCGTCTCGGTGTGGGGGTAGTGACCGGCGCCGTCGATCACGGCGAGTTCGCCGAGGCCGTCCGGCAGGTCGGCGAGGATCCGCTCGCCCTCGGCGCGGGGCACGGCCCAGTCCGGATCGGCACTGCCCTCGACGACCAGCACGGGGCACCGGACGGCACCCAGCTGCTCGCCGGCGTCGGCGGGCGACGTGCGGGTCATTGCGCGGAGGACCGCCATCCGCTCCGGTCGCCGCAGGGTCGTCTCGATGCGGTTGCGCTCCGTCGCCCAGTCGGCGGGCTTGGCGGGGACCGCGATGTCGAGGTACGCGAGCCAGCCGGGCAGGCTGCCGCTCGTCATGACCCGCGCGAGCTGGACGGTGCCGGCGCGGTGTCGGCGGTTGCGCAGGAGTCCGCCCAGGTCGACGGACTGCTTGCGCGTGAACGGCGCCAGTTCGACGATGCCCGCGACCAGGTCCGGTGCGGTGGCTGCGGCGATGGTCGCCGCGCCCCCGCTGATGGACTGCCCGACGACCACGGCCGGGCCACCGAGGTGGCGGGCCACGGCGACGAGGTCACGTGCGATGTCGGTGCGCTGGTAGCCGTCCCACCCGGTGCTCGAGTCGCCGCAGCCGCGGAGGTCGACGTTCGCCACCCGGTAGCCGGCCGCGACGAGCTCCGGCACGACGAAACGGTAGGCGTGCCGGCTGTCGCCCATGCCGTGGGCGAGGACCACGAGCGGGCCTGTTCCGGAGAGGTCGTAGGCGATCATGCCGCCCTCGGTGTCCAGGTGTTCGAGCATGACGTGGCTCCTTCGGCTACGGGTAGTAACTCAGAGGCTAATACCCGTAGCCGACGGTGGCAAGGGGCAGTCGTCACGCATCCAGGTCGAGCGTCGTCGACAGCTCGGGGAACGCCTGCGCCTGGTCGACGAGCTGCTGTCCCTTCTGCACGATCCCCGCCACGCTGTCCGCGCCGGCGGCGAACCGCAGCGGCGGCTCGGGCATCGAGATCAGCGTCAGCAGCACCTGCGCGAGCTTCGCGGGGTCGCCGGACTGGTTGCCCCGCATGCCGCGGAAGAACTCCTTCGACCCGGCCGAGAGCGCGGCGTAGTCGTCGATCGCGACGTCGCCCCAGAAGGTCGAGTCGCCCTCGGCCAGCAGGTCGGTGCGGAAGAAGCCGGGCTCGACCACGGTGGTGTGGATGCCGAAGGGCGCCACCTCGTCGTGCAGGGCCTCCATCCAGCCCTCGAGCGCGAACTTCGACGCCGAGTAGGCGCTCCCACCGGCGCCGGCGACGATGCCAGCGGTGGAGCTGATGCTGATGACGTGCCCGGAGCGCTGCCGTCGCATGACCGGGAGCACGGCACGCGTCACCGCGAGCGCCCCGAAGAAGTTCGTCTCCATCTGCGCGCGGAACTGCTCGGCCGAGATCTCCTCGAAGTACCCGGCCTGGAAGCTCCCGGCGTTGTTCACCAGGACGTCGACGCCGCCGAAGCGGTCGGTCGCGGCGTCGACCGCGGCTCGGACCGACTCCGGGTCGGTCACGTCGAGCGCGACGGCGAGCAGGCGCTCGTGGTCGCCGAGGACGGCGCGGACCCGCTCGGGGTCGCGTCCGCTCGCCACGACCCGGTGCCCGGCGTCGAGGGCGGTCCGGGCGAAGTCGGTGCCCATCCCGCGGCTCGTGCCGGTGATGAGGAAGGTGCTGGTTCCGGTCATGGTGTTCCCTTCGTTCGTGGACACCACCATCGAAGCCCCACCACCACCCGCCCAGTGAGGCTCCGGCGAAACGGGGTCCAGCCGAACCTCCCTGTCCGCCGGACCATGCCCCTACCGTCGGTCCGTGACCACGACGACCTCCGACCTCCCCACGACCGACCGGGCCACCGACGGTCGACTGCCCTGGTTCCCGCTCGCCCTGCTCGCCGCGATCGGGTTCCTCCTGGTCGCCATGGAGACGATGCCGGCCGGGCTGCTGCCCGCGATCGCCGACGGGATGGGCACGAGCGAGGGAACGGTCGGCCTGTTCGTCAGCGCGTACGCGATGGGCACGGTCATCGCCACGGTCCCGGCGATCGCCCTGACCCGCGGGTTCCGCCGCAAGCCGCTCATCGTGGCCGCCATCGCCGTGCTGCTCGTCGCGAACACCCTGACCGCGTTCGCGCCGAACGTCGCAGTCGCGCTGGTCACCCGGTTCGTCGCCGGCGCGATGTCGGGGACGATCTGGGGCATGTTCGCCACCTACGCCCGGCGGATCAGCCCGGCCCGCTTCGCCGGGGTGTCGCTCGCGATCGTCTCGACGGGCGCGCCGGTGGGGTTCGCTCTCGGCACCCCGCTCGGGTCCTTCATCGGCAACGCCCTGGGCTGGCGGTCGTCGTTCATCGGGCTGAGCCTGGTCGGCGTGGTGGTCCTGGCGCTGATCGCGCTGTTCGTGCCGGACGCCCAGGGGCAGACGAGCGCCGCGGAGCTGTCCGTCGTGCAGGTGTTCCGGATCCGCGGCATCGCGGTCATCCTCGCGGTGATCGCGACGTGGATGGTGGCGCACAACACGATCTACACGTACATCTCGCCGTACCTGCGGGCGACCGGTACCGACCTGAGCGCCGGGCTGGTGCTGCTGGTCTACGGGATCGCCGCGATCCTCGGCGTCGTCGTGACGGGCGCGCTGCTCGACCGCCACCCCCGACCCCTGCTGCACGGCAGCGTCGGCCTGTTCGTCCTGGCCGGGGTGGTGCTGCTCGTCGGCCACACGTCGCCGGTCGCGGTCCTGGTGGCCGCGGGCCTGTGGGGCATCGGCTTCGGCGGTTCCTCCACGCAGCTGCAGGCCGCCCTGACGACCGCCGGCGGCGAGGACGCCGACGTCGCGAGCGCGTTCCTGCCGGTCGCGTTCAACATCGCGATCTTCGCGGCCGGCCTGTTCGGGGCCGCGCTGCTGACGGCCTTCGACGGGCTGGTGCTCGCCGTGGTGATGATCGTGTTCGGGGCGGTCGCGGCGCTCCTCACCGTCATCGGCCGCGGATCGGCGTTCCCCGCGAAGCTCTGACGCGATCGACGACGGCGACCACGGGCTGCGATCATGTCCGGGTGCAGCACGACGAGGACCACCCCCGCCCGGACGTCACGACCGTCGAGATCATCGGCGGCCCGGAACCGGTCACGGTGACCCTGCACCCCGCCGACAGCGCGTGGGCTGCGGTCTTCGCCGACCACCGTCGACGCATCCTGGAGGCCCTCCCCGGCTCCGGCACGGACGCTCCGGTCGTCGAGCACATCGGCTCCACGGCCGTCCCCGGCCTGGCAGCGAAACCCATCGTCGACATCGTCGTCGTCGTCGCCGACATCACCGCCGAGGCCACGTACCTCGACCAGCTCCTCGCCGCCGGGTACGAGCTGCGTGTCCGCGAACCGAGCCACCGCCTGGTCCGGACGCCGGCCCGTGACGTCCACGTGCACGTCTACGAGCGGGGCGCGACGGCGGTCGACGAGTACCTGCTCCTCCGGGACCACCTGCGCGCCGACGCCGACGACCGCGCGCTGTACGAACGGACGAAGCGGGAGCTGCTCGACCGGAGCTGGGACGACATGAACGCCTACGCCGAGGCGAAGACGGCCGTCATCACCGCGATCAAGGAGCGGGCACGACGGAGCCGCGCGTCCTGAGACGCGCGGCTCCGGGGTCGAGCCTCAGCTCGTCGGGACGACGTCCCAGTGCTCGCGGATCAGGTTGTGGTCGACCCGGAACAGGTCGGCCGCGCCGAACGGTGCGTCGGCCTTCGCTCCGACCGGCTTCGAGAACGTCCACACCAGGTCGCCGTCGGCGAGCGAGATGACGGACTCCTGCTTCGGCAGGCTCTGTGCGGCGCTGCCGGCGAAGAACTGCTTGAGCGCGGCCGTGCCGTTCGCGGCGACCGAGTTGTGCTGCAGGTACGCCGGGTCGAACTTCTCGTCGAGGACGGACACGTCGTGGTCGCGGAACAGCCGGTTGTACGCCGTCACGGCGAGCACCCGGTTGTGCTCCTCCTGCCGCTCGGTCAGGTGACGGTCACGCTTCGCGGCCGGGTACAGGTCGCTGAACATGCTGTTCGTGTTGCCGCTGGCCGGGGTCCCCGTCGGCACCGTCTGGCGGAGTGCCCACCACTCGCTGATGCGCCCGTCGCGCATGCTGAACAGGTCGACGGCGGCGTCACCGGTGCGTTCGTCCTTCGGCTTCGCGGTGATCTGCCAGTGCACGGCCACCAGGTCCGCGTCACCGGCGATGTGCTTGATCACGGCGTGGGCGCCGGGCACCCGGGAGCGGTCGGCGGTGAACTCGGCGAGCAACGCGGACGGACCCGAGGCGCTCGTCGCACCGTGCGCGACGGCACCGGTCGCGACGGCGGTCCGTGCAGCCGCACGGGCCTTCGTGGACGCGGGGGACCGGAACGCGCACCGGAACAGGTGCCGGACCGTGGCCTCGTTGCGCTGCTCGGCGCGACGGTCGAGCCGTGAGACCGCCGTGCCGCCCGAGGTCGTCCGCGCCGCACGGTTCACCGTGTGGTGCGCGGAGGCCGCCGTGGTGACGGAGGTGGTGGTGGAGGTGTGGAGGGGTGCCGCCACGGCCGGACCGGCCACGAGCGACACGGCGATGGCGACCGGAGCTGCCACCGCACACGCCTTGGCGAAGATGGGGAGAAGTGATGTCGTCTGCACGGCAGAACGATGGAACCGGACCCTGGAAGCCCACGCGCGCCCTGGGGCCGCCACTCGCTCGACCGTGACCGGCTTCTCAGTCGCGGTGCGCGCCTCCAGGGCGGCCTGTGCACGCGCTGCCAGGGTGACCCGTTCCCGCTGGTGATCGACGGTCCGGACCTGTGGGACGGCTCACGCGCACTGTCAGCCGATCCCTACGCTCCGGGCTCGTCGATGGCCAGGCGGAGCTCGGCGAGCACGGGCAGCGCGGCACGCAGCGCGTCGACCCCGTCCGGGCCCAGGCGTTCGAGCGCGCCGACCAGGACGTGCTCGGCCGAGGCGTCGTAGACCCGGAGTCGCTCGGACGCGAGCTCGGTCAGGGCGATCTCGGTGCTGCGGCCGTCGCCGGTGGCGAGCCGCCGGTGCACGAGCCCGCCGCGCTCCATCGCGGTCACGAGGTTGCTGACCGTGGAGCGGGCGAGGCCGAGGGACCGGCCGAGCGCCGTCGGCGTGAGCCATCCGGCCTCGTCGAGTCGTCGCAGGACCTCGATCTGGGCGTCGGGCAGTTCCGGCAGTGCCCCGTCACGGCGTGATGCGTTCAGCAGGGTGCGGCGGAACGGGCCGACCTGGTCGCTGAGCCGCCGGGCGATGTCCCGGAGTCCTGCGGTGTCGTGCTCGCTGCCCATGTCCTCAGCTTAGGTCCTCGAAAAAGGTTTGCAACAAAACTATGTTTGGCGCAGGATGGGTGCATGACGATCACCACCTCAGTCGCACAGCCCGTCCCGTCGCAGGACCTCTCCGGCATCGTCGGACACCGGTTCATCTACACGTACGCCAACGGCTGGCAGTACGAGATGTACGTCAAGAACGCCACCACCATCGACTACCGCATCCACTCCGGCATGGTCGGCGGTCGCTGGGTCAAGGACCAGCAGGTCGACCTCGTGGTGCTCACCGCCGGCGTCTACAAGGTGTCGTGGAACGAGCCGACCGGCACGAGCGTCGTCGTGACCGTGGTGCCGGGGGAGCGCGTGCTGCACGGCACGATCTTCTTCCCGCACTGGGTCGAGGAGGACGGCAGCAAGACCGTGCTGTTCCAGAACGACCACCTGGACCGGATGCGCGAGTACCGCGACGCCGGCCCCACCTACCCGATCTACGTCGTCCCCGAGTTCGCCCACATCACCCTCTTCGAGTTCGTCGGCCAGGACGACGAGACCGTCGTCGACACTGCGCCCGCCGACCTGCCGGCCGGGTTCGCCGACCGGAGCAACTGAGCATGACCGCGGAACGCCCGCTGGAGCGTGCCCTGACGAGCATCCGGCTCGAGCACCGGGGCGGGGCGCTCCGGGGGTGGGAGTACCGCCCGGCGTCGGCGTCGGCGTCGGCACCCTCGGCTGCCGGTGGCTCGGTGCTGTTCGTGCACGGGTTCGGTGACTCGTCGATCGGTCCGCGCCAGCTCTTCGTGCAGGCCGCGACCGCCCTGACCGACACCGGTCTGACGGTCCGCTCCTACGACCGTCTCGGGCACGGCACGAGCGACGGACGGTTCGCGGACATCTCGATCGGCGACGAGGTCGAGCAGGTCGTCACGATGATCCGGGCGTTCTCGGACGACCAGGGGGCACCGATCGACGTCGTCGCCCACAGCCTGGGCGCCGTCGAGTCGTCGATGGCGGCGGCGAGGGTCCCCGACCTGGTCCGGAGCCTGACCCTGTGGTCGCCGGCCGGGGTCGTGGTCGACGACATCGCCGTGCACGACACCATCCAGGGGCAGCCGCTCGCACCCGTCCGTGACCGCGGCTGGTTCGACTTCGGTGGGACCGCCCTCGGGCGCGGGTTCGTCGACGAGGTCCGGGACGGACTCGACGTCTACGCCCAGGCACGCGGGTACGACGGGCCGGTCGACGTGCTGCACGGCACTGCCGACGAGATCGTCCCGGTCGAGTACGGCCGGCGCTACGGCGAACTGCTCAGCGGGGCGACGTTCACCGCGGTCGAGGGTGCGGACCACGTCTGGTCGTCGGTGCCGTGGCGCGAGCAGCTCGTCGACCGCCTGCTCGACCGCGTCAGGGAGCGGTCCGGGCGATGAGGTCCTGCACCCGCGCGCGCACGTCGTCGCGGATCGGCCGGACGGCGTCCAGGTCGAGCCCGGCGGGGTCGGTGAGCTCCCAGTCCTCGTAGCGCTTGCCCGGGAACACCGGGCAGGCGTCCCCGCACCCCATCGTGATGACGACGTCCGCGGCGCGGACGGCATCGGTGCTGAGCAGCGCGGGCTGCTCGTTCCGGATGTCGATGCCCTCCTCGAGCATCGCTGCGACGACCACGGGGTTGAGCTGGTCGGCCGGTTCGGAGCCGGCGCTCCGGACGTCGACGCGGCCACCCGCCAGGTGCTGCAGGAAGCCGGCGGCCATCTGGGAACGGCCGGCGTTGTGGACGCAGACGAACAGGACGGTGGGCATGCGGGGTGCTCCGATCAGAGGACGACGGCGCCGAGCAGGCCGGCTCCGATGACGACGGCCCACGGGGGAGCGGACCAGCGGGTGAGGGCGGTGAAGGCGGCCACGGCGAGCGCCAGTGCGGGTGCCGAGCGGACCCCCTCGGTGATGACCGGGTCCCAGAGCGCCGCGGCGAGGAGCCCGACGACGCCCGCGTTCACGCCGGCCAGCACGCGTCGGGCCCACGGCAGGGCACGGAGCACGTGCCAGAACGGCAGGGCGCCGATGACGAGGAGTGCCGCCGGCAGGAAGATCGCGACGAGTGCCACCGCCGCGCCGAGGAGCCCGCTCGGACTGCCGTCGGCGACGGCGCCGAGGTAGGCGGCGAAGGTGAAGAGCGGCCCGGGCACGGCCTGTGCGGCGCCGTACCCGGCCAGGAAGTCCGCGTGGCCCACCAGGTGCGTGGCCACGGTCTGTGACTCGAGCAGCGGCAGGACGACGTGGCCGCCGCCGAAGACGAGCGAGCCCGCCTGGGCGAAGACCCCGAACAGGCGCACGGCCCCGGTGCCGCTCGCGGCGACGGGTGCCGCGACGAGCAGGGCGGCGAACGCGACGAGCGCCGACACGGCGACCCAGCGGGGGAGACGCACGGCGACCTCGGCGCCGGCGATGTCCTCGGTGTCTCCGACATCCTCGACCGGGCCGACCACCCGACCGAGCCACAGCACGCCGACCACACCGCACACCGCGATGACCGCGACCTGCGCTGCCGGGCCGGGGACGAGCAGCACCACGATCGCGGCGGCGGCCGCGATGGTCGCCCGACGGCGGTCCGGTGTGAGCGAGCGCGCCATGCCGAGCACCGCCTGCGCCACCACCGCGGCGGCGGCTGCCTGCAACCCGAGCAGCCACCCGGCGCCGGCCAGGTCGGGCGTGCCGGAGACCAGCAGGGCGAACGCGACGAGCAGCACCGCGGACGGCAGGGTGAACCCGCACCACGCCGCGAGGAGCCCGGGCAGTCCGGCGCGCTGCAGCCCGAGTGCCATCCCGACCTGGCTCGACGCCGGTCCGGGCAGGAACTGGCACAGTGCGACGAGGTCGGCGTAGGCGTCGTCCCGCAGCCAGCGGCGACGCACCACGAAGGCTTCACGGAAGTACCCGAGGTGTGCGACCGGCCCGCCGAACGAGGTCAGCCCGAGCCGCAGGAACACCAGGAACACCGATGCCGCGGATGACCGCAGGGGCTCGGGGCTCGTCGTCACCCGCTCATCTTGACGACGGCAGATGCTTCAGTCAACATTGAACCGATGAACACCGGGCGGCAGGACCTCGAGCGGCGTGCGGCGCAGCACGCGGCCCTCGGCGACGTCGCCCGCCTGGCGATCGTCGACCTGCTCGCCGCGTCCGACGCCAGCCCGAGCGAGGTGCGGGCCGCCCTCGGGATCTCCGGCCCGCTCCTGGCGCACCACCTGCGCGTCCTCGAGCAGGCCGGTCTGGTCACGCGACGCCGCTCCGACGGCGACGGGCGCCGCAGCTACCTGCACCTCGAGCCGAGCGGTGTCCCGCACGGTTCGGCAGCGGTGCGCCGACCGGTGTCCCGCGTGCTGTTCGTCTGCACCGGCAACTCCGCGCGCTCCCCGCTGGCCGCGGGCGTCTGGGCGCAGGTCAGCGAGATCGGCTCGCTGTCCGGCGGGACGCGTCCCGCGGCCGCCATCGCCCCCGGGGTGGTCGCCGTCGGGGAACGCCACGGCCTGGACCTCGCCCGCCACGTTCCGCGTGCCTTCCGCGACCTCGTCGCCGACGGCGACCTGGTCGTCACGGTCTGCGACCGTGCGCACGAGTCGATCGACGACGGCGACAGCCTGCACTGGTCGCTGCCGAACCCCTCGCGCGTCGGCACGCCGGACGCGTACGAGGCCACCTACGCGGACCTCCGGTCCCGCGCCACCGCGCTCGCTGCGCGCCTCGCCGCCTGACGCGGCCCCACGAACGGAACGCCCCGATGAGATCCCCCCTCCTCATCGGGGCGTTCTCCTTGCTCGACCGCCTGCGGACTGGAGGCCCGGGGCGGGCCCGCACCGTGCCTCCCGTCCGTCCCGTGGTGCGCCCAGGGCGGCGCGCGCTCGCGGGGGAGCCGTCACTCAGGGCCGGCAGCTGCCGGCGACCAGCCGGAGGACCTGATCGGTGTGCCGTTCCGCCGTCGCGAGCCGCGCGTGCTCGATCGCGGCGGCGGTGTGCGGCCGCAGCAGCGTCCGGTCCGAGGCGAGTTCGATGATCGTCGTGGCGAGCCCGAACGCGGTCTCGTCGTCGGTCAGGACGGCGGCGGAGCCGAACTCGCTCGCCAGGCGGATGTCGGACACGATGACCGGACGGTGGTCCCGGAACGCCTCGAGCGCGGTCATCGGCTGGCCGTCGTGCTCGAGCGAGCAGACCACCGCCGCGTGCCCGCACAGCAGCAGGTCGTGGACGGCCTGCGACGACAGGCGGCCGTGGACACGGACCGACACCGGCGTGCGGGTCGGGGGAACGGTCCCGCCGGCGACGTCGACCCGCACGGCGTGTGCCCCGAGCCGGATCTCCACCAGCCGGATCGCGTTGAGGAGGACGTCGAGGCGCTTGTCCGGGGTGAACCGCGACGCCCAGACGAGCCGGAGCGGGCCGAGTTCCGGCGCCGGCGGCGGTTCGACCGGCCGGCGGCCGAGTGCGTTGGGCACGACGTGGACCGGGCCGACGCCGGCCTCGCGGAGGACACGGGCCTGCCGCGTCGTCGGGGTGACGACGACGTCGGCCGCCCCGGAGACGGCCACGGCCATGTTGCGGCGCGCGTCGTCCATGGGGTGCCCCGTGAAGCGGTGCCGCGTGGGCCGGATCCCGGTTGCCACACGGTGCGCGTGCCGTGCGAGGGGCGCCATCGCCGCCGCGGTCCGGCCCCGGACCGGCGCCGAGCCGTGCACGGTGTGGATCGTCGGCAGCTCGAGGGAGCGCGCCGTGGCCAGCGCCGCCGCGGCGAGGCCGAAGTCCGAGTGGGTGACGACGAGGTCGATCCGTTCCTCGAGCATCAGCGTGCCGAGGCACCGGCGGACACGGACCGAGTTGCGGACCACCGGCAGGTCGCTCTCCGGCGCGCTGATCGACGGTTCGACCTCGAACAGGCGGACGCCGTGCTTCCGCAGCTCCGCGGTCTCGCTCGAGCGCGGAGTCGCCACCCAGACGACGTGACCGGACTCCGCGAAGGCCTTCGCCTGCTCGACCAGCGCGGCGCGTTCACCCCGCATCGCCGACAGGGGGAAGTCGCTCACGAGCAGGACGGTCGCCTTCGCCGCGGCCACGTCAGCGGCCGGTCTCGAGCTCGGTGGTCTGGCGGGGGCTGCGCATGCGGTCTCTCACGGTTCGGGAGCGGAACGGGGTGCTGGGAACCGTAGGCGTTCAGAAGACGATCGTCTAGTGAGCCGCTGTGCTGCTGAGCGGGCCTTCACGACTCCCCGGGCGGACGCCCAGCCGGGCGCGCGGCGGACGGTCGGGCACTGTCCGGTTCCTGCGGAACATGGACACGTCTGAGCCGTGGTCGACGTACAGTCTCCGGAAGCTACCCCGCCGGACCCTACCGGCGGGTGCCCGACCCCCCGTTCCCGGGCTGGCCTCGTCATGACCACCGCGTCGAACCCGACGGCGTCGTAGCGCGAGGACGTCTGCTCCTGACCCGAACTCGTGGCAGACGTCCTCGCACCTTCCCGCTATCGTCGAGGAACCGCCGGTCCCCGATCTCGGGGCGAGCAGCGGCCAGGGGGCCACGGGGGACACCATGCAGCACCAGCGCGGCATCACCGCACTCGCGACGCTCACCGCGACGATCGCCCTGGCGGTGACGCTCAGCGGGTGCACCGTGTCGACGTCGTCGTCGTCACGGACCGTCACACCGGACGCCTTCGAACGCGTCGTCGTCGACGCGCTGGCGGACGTCTCGGACGCGACGCCCGAGGTCGACTGCGGTGCGGACGACATCGCGATCGAGGACGGCGCCGAGGTGCACTGCGAGGTGAACACGGCGGGCTCCGACGTGGTCAACGACTCGGTGTCCACGATCAGCACCGACGGCGGCGACGACTACCACGTGGACGTGGAAGTGGCCGACCAGCCCAAGGACTGATCGGCCACTGCGCGGTGTCCGACGACTAGCGGTCAGACGCCTCGACGACGCAGCTCTCGACCTGCTCGGCGGCCTTCGAGTCGTCGGCGAACGGCGTCGGCGCATCCGAGGTGGTGGTCGTCTCGTCGGCGACGGCCTGCTTGGCGACGTCGTTCACGGCGTACAGCGGGCCGTCGAAGTCGTCGGCCGTGGGGTCGGCGGTGGTCGCCCAGATGGTGACCTCGTCGTCGTTCGAGTCGTTGCTGTCCGCGGGGACGATCGCGGCACCGAGGTACCAGCCGCCGTCACCCTTCTGGATGTTCGCGAACTCGGTGGTGTCGTGCGACCCGACGGCCTTGTCGATCATGTCGACGGCGGCGCTGGCGGCCACGTCGCACTGGGCCGACTGGGACTTCTCCTCGGAGCCGGGGACCTTGCCGACGGGGTTGATGTTCTGCGCTCCGCCGGGGTCGCAGGCGGTGAGCAGGAGGGCTACGGTGGCGGCGCCGAACAGCGCCGTGACGGTCTTCGCTCGCGTGGACATGGCCCTGAACGTAGGCCGGCCCCGGTGGGCGGCGGTTCAGCCAGGAGCGTCCCCCGACGACGGACGGGAGGCCCGGCGCACGTCGTGCCCCGGGCCTCCCGTCCGTCACCTGGTCCCGTTGCCGGACCGTGTCCCGTTGCCGGACCGGCGTCCCGTCACAGGATCGGGGTGCCGCCGGTGACGGCGACCCGCGCGCCGGAGACGTAGCTGCCGTCGTCACTGGCGAGCAGCACGTAGACGGGCGCGAGTTCGGCCGGCTGGCCGGGACGGCCGAGCGGCGACTGCTTGCCGAACTGCTCGACCTGCTCCGGCGGCATCGTCGACGGGATCAGCGGCGTCCAGATCGGACCGGGGGCGACGCTGTTCACGCGGATCCCGCGTTCCCCGAGCAGCTGCGCCAGCGCGGCCGACAGGTTCGCGACGCCGGCCTTGGTGACGTCGTAGGGCGCCAGGTTCGGCTTCGGGTTGTCGGAGTTGACCGAGCTCGACCCGATGATCGACGACCCCGGGCCGAGGTGCGGCAGCGCGGCCTTGACGAGGTGGAAGTAGGCGCTGAGGTTCGTCGCGAGGGTGTGGTCCCACTCCTCGTCGCTGATCTCCTCGATCGTCTCGTGGGTCATCTGGTAGGCGGCGTTGTTCACGAGGACGTCGAGCCCGCCGAGTTCCGAGACCGCCTGGTCGATGACGGATCGGCAGTACGCGGGGTCGCTCACGTCGCCCGGGAACAGCACGGCCTTCCGACCGGCTTCCTCGATCCAGCGCTTCGTGTCCTGCGCGTCGTCCTCCTCTTCCGGCAGGTAGCTGATCAGGACGTCAGCACCCTCGCGCGCGAACGCGATCGCGACGGCCTTCCCGATGCCGCTGTCCCCGCCGGTGATGACTGCGCGCTTGCCGGTGAGCTTGCCGGAGCCGCGGTACGACTCCTCGCCGTGGTCGGCCTCCGGGGTGAGCTCCTGGTCGCTCCCCGGGGGCTGCTGCTGCTCGGTCATGTCTCTCCCTGTGGTCGGTTTCCCTGGACGTCCCCGATGGTCTGCGACCCCCACTGGGCACTGGTTCAGGCTCCGGGCGTACCCCGTTCGGAAAGCGAAGATGTGTGCGGCGCGCAGCGGCGGCCTACCGTGGCACCGGATCAGGGAACCGTCACCGCGACGGAAGCTCCTCTTCACCAGGGAGCAACGTTGAAGTACGTGAACTACGCGGGCACGGTCCGTGTCCTGACGAGCGACACGATCGCCGACGCGGTGATCCGGTACGCCGCCGCCCTGCACCAGAGCCGGCTGAGCGACGTCGTGTCGATCCCGACGGCCGACGACTTCGGGGTGGCGAGCACGATCGAGGTGCTCCTGGCCCCGGCGGTCCCGGTTGCCCTCGAGCCCGCTCCGGACGACGACCTCGAACCCGAGGGCGAGGCGTTCCTGCTCGAACTCGGTCGGCGCACCGAGGCCGTGCTCGCCGTCGACACCAACGCGTCGCCGCCGGACTTCGGGCGCTGAGCCGGCGCCCCTACGCCACCGGCCCCTCGGTCAGGTCCGTCCGGGTGTCCGCGTGGATCACCTCGTCGTGCTCGAACGTCAGTGCTGCCGCCCGCAGCCGTGCCACGAACACCGTGTCCTCGCGCTCGAGCTCGTCCTCCTCGGCATCCTCGACCACGAGCTGACTCGACGGACCGATGAGGACCTTGGTGGTCGTCATGGTGCCGTCCGTCGCCACCGAGGGGATCGCGACGGTGTCCGCCCGGTTGCCACCGGCCAGGGCCGCGGCGTACTCGATCACGGCGTCGGCCACGTCGTCGCTCGTCAAGATCGTCGAACGGTCGTACTGGATCTGCTTCATGTCCGGGCCTCCATCTGCACAGCCAACAGCGCCGTTGCTGGCCGCCGTACAGGAACACGGCGCGTCGCTCGTTGCGCCGACGCCGACTTGTCGTCAGGATCATCACGTGCCCGAGACCATGCACCGCCTGCTGCGGGAGATCCAGACCGCCGAGCCGTCGGTCGCGGCCGAGGCGATGGCTCGGACGCACATCACCCACGGACTGTCGGTCGAACCCACGGACGCCGAGTTCGTGTTCGAGGAGCGCGTGCGCGGGACGGCACTGCTGTCGCTCGAGTCGACCCGCTGCACCGGGGTCCTGAGCGGCACGATCGAGCCGGGCGACGCGATGATGATCTTCTGGATGAAGTCCGGGGTCGCCCAGCTCGACGAGAACACCGTGAAGATCGGCCGGCCGACGCTCTTCCGGCAGGGGCCCCAGCGCTTCCGCTGGATCGCCTGCAACAAGGACGTCCTGCGCATCGACCGCTCGATCGTCGAACAGGTCGCGGCCGAGCGCGGCGACTGGGCCCCCGGTCCCATCGAGTTCCGTCCGCGGCACGTCCCCGAGGGCGCGCCGCTCGCTGCCTGGTGGCTCATGGTGCGGTCCGTCGCACAAGAGGTGCTGGCCGGACCGGACGCCGTCCCGGTCGAACGCGAGCGGGAGCTCGCGCGCTTCGCCGCCGGTGGGCTGCTCACCGCGATCCCGCACTGGCCCGTCGGGCAGCACGAGCCGGCGATGGCCGCCACCGCCCGCTTCGCCCGTGCCGAGACCTTCCTGCTCGAGCACGCCACCGAGCAGATCACCGTCGACGACGTCGCCGAGGCCGCAGGCCTGAGCGTGCGTGGCGTGCAGGCGGCGTTCCAGCGGCACCACGGCATCACCCCGACCATGTACCTGCGTCGCATCCGGCTGCTGCTCGCCCGCGAACAGCTCGAGTCGGGCGACGGGCGGAGCATCGCCGAGATCGCCCGGGCCACCGGGTTCGCCCACCTCGGCCGGTTCGCGGGGAGCTACCGCGAGGAGTTCGGCGAGCTGCCCCGGCAGACGGCGTCCACCGCGCGGGACGGCGCCCGCGCCTAGCGAGCAGCCGCGCGGGCCCGCAAGAATCCCGCAACCGCCCGCCGTCCGGCCGATCGCCGACGATCGTCGCCCTACGTTTGCGCTGCACGGACACGCAGCCACGACGACTGGAGACCCCATGGCCGGCTCAGCAGCACCACCCGTCCCGACCACGGCCGTCCCGCCGACGACCGATCCGTCGACGTTCGGCCGCCGGCTCGTCGAGGACGCCTCCTACGCCCGTGAGCACTTCGTCTTCACGGCACTGCTCGGATCCCCGCTGCTGCCCCGGATCGTCCGGCGGCTGCTGCTCCGTGCTGCCGGGGCACGCGCCGAGTCCGGTGTGGGGACCGGGTTCTCGCTGACGGGTGACCCGAAGCACCTCACCATCGGCCGGGGCGTCTTCTGCAACCGCAACGTGACCGTCGAGGCCGTGGCCCCCGTGACGATCGGTGCGAACACCGCGATCGGGATGCAGGTGCTCATCATGACGAGCCACCACGAGATCGACGCCGAGGGCCGGTGGAGCGACGTCGCGTCCGGCCGTCCGGTGGTCGTCGAGGAGCACGTCTGGATCGGCGGCCGCGCCACGATCCTGCCGGGCGCCCACATCGAGCACGACGTCGTGGTCGCCGCCGGCGCTGTGGTCGTCGGCCGCCTGGCGGCGCACGGCGTCTACGCCGGCGTCCCCGCGAAGCGGATCCGTGAGCTCGCCCCGTCCGCGCGACCGCCGGTGGTGGACCCCGCCGCGTGACGGCCTGGAGGCCCGTGGCGGCGCCGTCACGCGCCTCCCGTCCGGCGTTGGTGCTGCTTCGAACACGCCGGTGTGTTGCTGCGACGCCGTGCCGTCGTCGAGACGCCGCCGAATGTGGAGGCGTCTCGACGACCTGGCGGCGCCGAACGAAGACGACGGCGTCTCCTTCCGCGGGGACGCGGGACCTGCCACGATGACCACGACGCGGGCGACGGCGCCCGCGCAGGACGAGGGAGACCGTCATGACCGTTCGCCTCAACCCCTACCTCGGGTTCCGGAGCGGCGCCCGCGAAGCGCTCGAGTTCTACCACTCGGTCTTCGGCGGCACGCTCACCATCGGCACGTTCGGTGAAGCCGGCATGAGCCAGGACCCCGCCGACGCCGACAAGGTGATGCACGGCCAGCTCGACGGCGACCAGGGGCTGCTCCTGATGGCCTCGGACGCGCCGTCCGGCATGCCGACGGCGGCGGAGAGCAGCATCTCGCTCTCGCTCAGCGGTGACGACCACGAACTGCTGACGCGGTGGTGGAACGGCCTCGCCCAGGGCGCGACGATCATCGAACCACTCACCACAGCGCCCTGGGGCGACACCTTCGGCATGCTGACCGACCGCCACGGGGTGTCGTGGCTGGTCAACATCAGCGGCGCGACGAGCTGAGCGGCACCGAACCCACGCGTGCCGGCACCGGCCACCGCGGCATCCAGCACCGGACCTGCTCGGCGTAGCGGCGGAAGTCGTCGCCGAACCGTTCCGCCAGGTCGGATTCCTCGAGCGGGCGGACGATGCAGTTCCAGACCACGGAACCGGCGACCGCGTAGACGACGACCAGCCACGACGACAGCAGCAGACCGACGGCGACGCCCTGGGTGATGCCGGCCAGTGCCATCGGGTTCCGCACCGATCGGTACGGCCCCGCGACCACCAGGCGGTTCGCGGTGGCCGAGGGCAGCGGCGTGCCCTCGCCCTTGGTCGACATCGCCGCCGCCGACGCGATGCCCAGCGCACTCGCCAGCAGGAGCACGACCACACCGACGACGGTGAGGGCGGTGACGAATGGTGCGGCCAGGTCCGGGTGCAGGCCCCAGCGCTGCTCGGCGAACGCGATGAGCAGGGGGAACACCCCGAGGAACAGGCCCCAGAAGACGACGATCTGCAGCACGGTCGCGGTGACGTGCCGGGAGCGCGGGGCGCTGGCGTCGGCGGTGCGGATCCGCAGCGGACCGCTCGTCACCCACTCCGTCGGGACCCGTCCGAGCAGGACGAGGGCGAGGGCGACCGTCGAACCGATCGTGGCGGCGAGCATGACGAGCACGCCCCAGCCGGCCTCGCCGGTCACGGTGGCCCAGACGCTCAGGGCGACGAGCACCAGGGCGGTCCACACCGTCGTGACCACGGCGGCGGCCCGGACACCGGCGGCGGCGAGCGCCGAGCCGACGACGAACAGCGGGACGTCGAACACGGCGACGAGCACCGGGTCGAGTGAGCCGAGCGTCGCCGTGCGGATCCAGGGCAGCGTCGCGACGGCGATCCACCAGGCCGCTCCGCCGACGGCTTGCAGCGCGTAGTACCGCCGGCCCCAGGACATGGGTGCACGGTAGCAGTGCGCGGCGAGGGGCCGGGCCGTCGGCGGGCCGTGCGTGCCGTCGCTCCCGACGGTGGGTCAGTCGGTGTGGTTGATCTGTCCGAGCCAGCGGCCGAAGGACGGGGTGCGCTCGTCGTGCAGGGTGGGCAGGACGGGCTTCGGCAGGCAGGCGCGCTCGTCGGTGACGGTTCCGGCGCCGGTGCTCTTGTGGAGGTCGAGGCTCATGGTGGGCTCCTTCGTGGTCGGTGGAGTGTTCGACACCGGGCGGGGCCGTTCCATTCCCACCCGGTGTCGTCCTGGTCCGGTGCAGCGCGTTCCGGTGCGTCGCGTTCCGGTGCAGCGCGTACCGGTGCGTCGCGTTCGGTTCAGGAGGTGCCGAGCTCGACCTTGATCCAGCCGGGTTCGCGTCGGTCGAACGCCTGGTAGGCAGCGATCGCGTCGGTGATCGGCTCGTGCTCGGTGATCAGGGCCGTCGGGTCGAATTGTCCGGCTGCCACCATGTCGATCAGCGGCGGGGTGACGGAGTGGTGGTCGCAGTTCCCCATCCGCACGGTGAGGTTCTTGAGCATCGCCTCACCGATCGGGTAGTGCTCGGCCGTCGGTCCGTACACGCCGATGATCCCGATGCGGCCGTACTTCGCCACGCTCGCCACCGCCCAGCGAGCCACCTGCGAGGGGCCGTCCCCGGGCTTCCACTGCTGCTGCGCACCGAAGCCGTCGGGCGCGGCATCGGGTGCGACCGCCGCGACCTCGGCGTCGAACGCCGCCGCCTGGTCCTGGTCGACCGCCGCCGGGCCGCGCTTCGGGCGTTCGGCGTCCACGCCGACCGCGTCGATCACGCAGTCCGCGCCGATGCCGTCGGTCAGCGACATGATCGTCTCGACGGGGTCCTCGGCGTTGTAGTCGACGACCTCGCAGTGCTGGGCGAGCGCGGCGGCGAGCCGGGTCTCCTCGCCGTCGACGACGATGACGCGGGCCGCGCCCTGCTTGTACGCCGAGGCCGCCGCGAACTGTCCGACGATCCCGGCGCCGAACACCACCACGACGTCACCGCGCGTGACGCCCGCGAGCTCCGCGCCGAACCAGCCGGTGGGGAAGATGTCGGACAGCAGGATCGCCTGCTCGTCGGAGACGGTGTCCGGGAGCGGGTGCATGGTGTTGCGGGCCCACGGGACGCGGACGTACTCCGCCTGCATGCCGTCGACCGGTCCGGTCGAGGCCGGGCCGCCGAAGAACGCGGTGCCCGCCTGCGGTCCGTTGCTGTTCGAGCGGTCGCACTGGGCGGTCTTGCCCATCCGGCAGTACCGGCAGGCACCGCAGGACACCGTGGAGTTGATGACGACGCGGTCGCCGGGGCTGAACCCGCGCACCGCGTCCCCGACCTCGGTGACGACGCCGACAGCCTCGTGACCGAGGATCGTGCCCTCGACCATCGGTGCCATCGTGCCGCGGACGAAGTGCAGGTCGGTGCCGCAGATCGCACTGCGGGTGATCCGGACGATCGCGTCCTCCGGGTCCTGGATCGTCGGCTGCGGGACCTCGTCGAGCCGGATGTCGCCGATGCCGTGCCACACGACTGCGCGCATGTGATGCCTCTTCCTGTTCGGGTGCGGGGTTCGCAGGGTCAGGAAACGCGCGAGGGGCTGGGCGCGGTCGGAGGCGCATCCGCCCTGCGCAGTCGTCCAGCACGGCCGGGTTTGCTCGACCGCATGAGCGAGCACGACGACGAGCAGACCCGGGCCGACTTCGACGACGCGGTGAACATGACCGCCACCGAGTTGCGGAAGTGGCTCGACACCGACGAGTCGAAGTCCGTCGGGCAGAAGCCCTCGGGCGGCGGCGAGTCCACCGGCCACGAGAGCGGTCGGCACATCATCCGCATCCTCGAGAAGCACAAGGCCGACCGCACCGACGACGACCTGGCGCACATGCG
The DNA here is from genome assembly GCF_003234395.1 of Curtobacterium sp. MCLR17_051. Classification (NCBI taxonomy): domain Bacteria; kingdom Bacillati; phylum Actinomycetota; class Actinomycetes; order Micrococcales; family Microbacteriaceae; genus Curtobacterium; species Curtobacterium sp. MCLR17_051. The sequence continues at coordinate 4,366 of NZ_QKTA01000016.1, read as the reverse complement.
GAAGGTCGTCGGCTACGTCGCCCGGCACTCGGAGCAGCGGCCCGAGGGCGACGTGCACGACACCCCGTGGCGGTACTCGCTCATGAACTGGGGGCACGACCCGGAGAAGCACTGACGGCATCGGGCAGAATGGGTGGTGTGAACGAGACGGGCATGCCGCGCTTCCGACGGATCTGGTCGACCGTGCAGGTCGGTGTCCTCGCGATCGCCGTCGCGTTCTGCGTCGTGATGCTCGTGATCGGGCAGGGCAAGCTCGACCGGGTCTACGCGGTCGCCGCGGTGTTCTTCGGACTCGCCCTGGTCGGGCACAGCACGTACCTGTGGCTCGTCGCCCGGGCGAACCGCCGTCCCTGACGCTCGTCCGCTTCGGCGATCCCCGGCTAGGCGTTCTGGTGGACCCGCAGCCAGTCGATGGTCATCTGCTGCGGGAACCGTGTCGAGGCGTCGGGCGAACCCGGCCAGTTCCCGCCGACCGCGACGTTGAGGATCACGAAGAACGGCTTGTCGAACACCCACGGGGCCGAGCCGACGTCGGCCCGGGTGACCGTCCGGTACGCGACGTCGTCGACCGTCCAGGTGATCGAGCCGGGGCGCCAGTCGACCCCGTACACGTGGAAGTCGTCGGCGAACGCTGCTCCGGACGGGTTCGTGTACGCCGCCGAGATGCCCTGCGCGCCGGAGTACCCGGGCCCGTGCACCGTGCCGTGCACGATCCCCGGCTCGTACCCGACGTTCTCCATGACGTCGATCTCCCCGCACGCCGGCCAGCCGACCTGCCCGATGTCCGCGCCGAGCATCCAGAACGCCGGCCAGATGCCCTGGCCGCGGGGGATGCGGATCCGCGCCTCGATGCGGCCGTACTGCGCGGTGTAGGTGCTCTCGGACTTCAGCCGGGCCGATGAGTACGACCCGTCGGCCTCGCGGTGTGCGGTGATCACGAGGTTGCCGGCACCGTCGAGCGCCGCGTTCCGCCGCGAGTCCGTGTAGGTCTGCAGCTCGGCGTTGCCCCAGCCGCCGGCACCCAGGTCGTACCGCCAGATCCCCGGGTTCGGCGCGTTGCCGGCCGGGCCGTCGAACTCGTCGGCGGCGAGCAGCACGGGGGCAGCGGTCGGCGCCGGAGCTCCGGTCACGGCCTGTGCCGAGCCGTCCGAGCCGATCGCCGTCGCGCCGAGGGCGGTCGTCGCGGCTCCGGCGAGTCCGAGCGTCATGAAGCGCCGTCGATCGATTTGCTGGTCCATGTCGTGCTCCCTGCAGCGCGATGGTGGTGTGGTCGTCGGATCATGCACCATCCGGCCGCACCTGAACAGGCCCGGATCCCGCTTCGTCCGCGGGACGCACCGGTCAGCCGAAGCGCATCGCCAGCGGCACGAGCAGGCCTGCGACCCAGACGAGCACCATCACGAGGGCGCCGACCGCGATGAGCCGTCGGCGACGCCGCAGCTTCGGGCTCCGCTCCTCGCCCCACATCTGTGCACGGACCAGCACCCGGTTCGCCTGCTCGACGACCTTCCGCACCTCGGGGTCGTCGACGTCGAGGACACCGGCGCGGGCGTGCTCGGCGATGACCGCGGCTTCGTCGACGGTCAGGTCGTCCTTGCGCATGCTCCATCTTCGCACCGCGTGCAGGGGTACGACCCGGCTGTGCGGGAACGGACCACGGCCGGGTACCAAGGACACATGGGACATCGGTACCGCGGGAAGATCGTCGTCATCACCGGAGCATCGAGCGGCATCGGGAGGGCCGCCGCACACGAGTTCGCCCGGCAGGGCGCCACGCTCGTGCTCGCCGCACGCGGGCACGACTCGCTCGAGGCCGCAGCCGCCGAGTGCCGGAAGCTCGGCGCCGAGGCGATCGCGATCCCGACCGACGTCGCCGACGAGCACCAGGTCAAGGACCTCATCGGCACCGTGACGACCCGCTTCGGTCGCATCGACGTCTTCGTCGGCAACGCGGCGCTGTTCGTCTACGGCCTGTTCGAGCAGACCCCCACCGAGGCGTTCAAGCGCGTCGTCGACACGAACCTGTACGGGCACCTCAACGCCATCACGCACCTGCTGCCGCACTGGAAACAGCGCGGGAAGGGCACCTACGTGCTCGTCGGCTCGATCCAGTCGCTGCTCTCGGCGCCGTACCAGTCGGCGTACGTGACGAGCAAGCACGCGGCGCTCGGCCTGGTCGACGTGCTCGGCGACGAGTTCGCGGGCACCGGCATCAAGTTCACCGCACTGCTGCCGTCCACGATCGACACCCCGATCTACCAGAACGGCGCCAACTACACCGGCAAGACCTCGCACCCGCTGCCGCCCACCGTCTCGGTCGAGCGAGCCGGACGCGCCGTCGTACAGGCCGCCACGCACCCCAAGCGCTACCGCTTCGTCGGACGCATCCAGGCATCGCTCGTGCCGCTGCAGTACGTGTTCCCGGGCCTGTTCCACAAGATCACGAAGCCGATGGTGGAGACGTTCGCGCTCCGTGGCAAGGGCGCCCCGACCGACGGGAACCTCTACGCCCCCGCCGACGCCGCGAACGCGACGGACGGCGGTTGGGTCGCGAAGCGACGGCGCGTCACGCGCCCCCTCGTCTGGCTCGGCGTCGCGGCTGCGGGCGCGGCCGTCGTGCTCGGCCGCTCGCGTCGGTAGACGCATCCGCTGACGGCCTGGAGGCCCGGTGCCAGCTGCCACCGGGCCTCCCGTCCGTCCGTGCGCGCGTCCGGATCCGGGCGTACCTGCTCGAACCGGGCATACCTGCCCGAACCGGGCGTACCTGGCGGAACCGGGCGTACCTGCCGTGTTCTTCTTGGCAGGTACGCCCGATCTCGCCAGGTATCGCAGCCGTTCTGGGAAGGAACGGGCGGCTAGAAGAGCTTCGCGCTCGCGCGCCGGGCACCCTCGCCGAGGGACTCGAGCTTCGCCGCGGCGATCTGCGGGTGCACGCGGCCGCCCAGGCCACAGTCGGTGCCGGCGATCACGCGCTCACGCCCGACCACCGAGGCGAACCGCTCGATGCGCTGCGCGACGAGGTCGGGGTGCTCGACGACGTTCGTGGCGTGGCCGACGACACCCGGGACGATGACCTTGCCCTCGGGCAGGGTGACGTCCTGCCAGACGGTCCACTCGTGCTCGTGGCGGGCGTTCGCGGCCTCGAACGAGTACGCACCGGCGTCGATGTCGAGCATCAGGTCGACGATGTGGCGGAGCTCGATGTCGGTGGTGTGCGGTCCGTGCCAGGAACCCCAGCACAGGTGGAAGCGCACGCGGCTGGTGTCGAGGCCCCGCAGTGCGTGGTTGAGCGCCTCGACACGGATGCGGGTGAAGGCGCGGTAGTCCTCGATGCTCGGCTCGGGGTTGATCTGATCCCAGTTCTCGGCGATCGAGGGGTCGTCGATCTGCAGCACGAGGCCGGCGTCGAGGATCGTCGTGTACTCCTCGCGCAGGGCGTCCGCCCACGCCCAGATGTGTTCTTCCTCGGTCGCGTAGTACTCGTTCGCGATGCGGGCGGCGGAACCGGGGGAGAGCGCCGTGATGAAGCCGTTGTCCGCGCAGGCGGCCTCGACCGCGTGCTTGAGGTTCGCGGCGTCGGTGGCCGCGGCCTCGTGGCCGGTGTAGGTGATCGGGCCGGTGGTGGTCGGGAACGCGGTGGCGTTCTTGCCGGTGCCGATGCCCGACTCGGGGTCGGTGTAGGCGTCGTGGAAGATCGTCCAGTCGCGGCGGTCCGGGAAGCTCGTGAGCCGGATGTTCCCCGGCGTGGACCGGACCGGCTGCTGCGAGAAGATGTTCGCGTCGGTCAGGCTCAGGCCGCTGACGCGCTGGAACGAGTAGCCCCACCAGGCGCCGTAGTCGACGCTGTTCGACATCGCCTTGCCGAACTCGCCGTCACCGGGCTGCGTGATGCCCAGCGCCGTCTGCCGTGCGACGACGTCGTCGACGGCCGCGCTCGTCAGGGCACGGACCTCGTCGGTGGTCTCGAGCGTGAAGCCGTCGGCGGCCACGGGCCGTGCGGCGTTCGCGGCGATGAGCTCGGAGGTGCGGGGGAGCGATCCGGCCGTGGTGGCCTGGATGCGGTCGGTGTTCTCGAAGGGCATGCGCTGCCTTCCTCTCGATGGGTGCGGACTGTCGGGAGTCGGGGGCCGCGCGCGAGGCTTCGCGGTGCACTGCAGTGCCACTCTGCCACGAGGGATCCGGCCCGTTACGTTGCGCGACTGTGGCTTCGTGCGGACGCCGAACGACAGGGTCGATGTCGGACGACACCGACTCGCTCGCCTGTTGCGCGCGCGGACGGTTGCAGGCGCGTGCGAACGACAAGGTCGATGTCGGACGACGTCGACGGTGTCGTTCCGCATCGGCCCGCCCGTGCGCGCCACAGGCG
>NZ_QKTA01000015.1:0-106310 GCF_003234395.1 Curtobacterium sp. MCLR17_051 | reverse complement strand
CCACAGCCACACCCGCCACAGCCACCGCCATCGCCATCGCCCCCGAGCCCTGCCTCGTCCGAACCGGAGAGACCGCCCGCCCGTGACCGTCGTCCCGAAGCCCCGACCCGCCTGGGTCCGGCCGGCCGTGCAGATCGGCTTCGTCGTCGTCGTGGTGTCCCTGTTCGCCGTCGCCGCACCCGTGACCGCGGTGTTCTACGGCGTCCCCGTGCCGCTCGCGATGCTCGCGACCGCCGTGCTGTCGGCGAGCATCGGCCTCGCACCGCTCGTCCCCCGCACGGCGTCGGTCGCGCACCTCGCCGCCCTCGCCGGCCTCGGCATCCTGACGGCACCCGGCACCGTCGGGCCCTGGCCGGTCTCGGTCACGAGCATCATCGGCCTGAGCGTGCTGCTCGTCGTGCTGGGTGTCCGCACCACCTGGCTGCTCACCGCGGTGGTCTGGGTCGCGGCGACGCTGCTCACCCTGCTGCTCACCGGCGTGACGCCCGACCGGTGGGGGCAGGTCGACGTCTGGGCGACGAGCTTCGTGGTGAGTGCCGGCGACACCCTCGTCGTGGCGGCCGCTGCGGTGGTCATCGGGCAGCGCCGGACCGTGCGCGAGGAGCTCGCCGCCGCCCGCCGCGACACCGAGCTCGAGCAGGCCCGACGCCGGACGGTCGAGGAGCGCTCCCGGATAGCCCGTGAGCTCCACGACGTCGTCGCCCACAGCATGTCCGTCGTGCACATGCAGGCCGAGTCCGCCCCGTACCGCGTCGCGGACCTGCCGCCGGAGGCCCGAACCGAGTTCGCCGCGATCGCCGAGACCTCGCGCACGGCCCTGCGGGAGATGCGGCAGCTGCTCGGCACGCTGCGTGGCGACGCCGACGCCGAGCGCGCACCGCAGCCGCGGCTCGCCGACCTGCACGCGCTCGTGCAGGCCACCCGCGCGGCCGGCATCCCCGTCGAGCTCCGACTCGACGAGGGGCTCGACCCAGACCTCGACGACGTCGACCGGCTCGCACAGCTCACCGTGTACCGGGTCGTGCAGGAGGCTCTCGGCAACGTGGCCCGGCACGCGCCCGGTGCGACCACCGTCGTGACGGTCGGGAGGCACGGGCCGGCCCTCACTGTCGAGGTCGCCAACACCGCGCCACCGGTCGGCAGCGTGCCCGGTGCGCCGCCGGACGACGGCGGCTTCGGCCTTGCGGGGATGCGCGAGCGCGTCGCCGCGCTCCGCGGCACCATCGACCACGGGCCGGACCCGGACGGCGGCTTCCGCGTCGCCGTCCGCCTGCCCACCCGGCCCGCCGCGACCACGTCGCAGCCGACGGGCGACGGGGGAACGCGATGACGCGGGTGATGGTGGTCGACGACCAGCAGATGTTCCGTGTCGGACTGCGGGCGATCCTCCAGGCCCAGGACGACGTCGAGGTCGTCGGCGAGGCCGCGAACGGGGCCGAGGCGGTCGTGATGGCGATCCGGCTCCGGCCGGACATGATCCTGATGGACGTCCGGATGCCGGAGCTCGACGGGATCGAGGCGACCCGGCGGATCACCGCGGCGCCCGCGGAGTCGCCCGTCCGCGTGGTGATGCTCACGACGTTCGACATCGACGACTACGTGTTCGACGCGCTCCGTGCCGGGGCGAGCGGGTTCCTGCTCAAGGACGCGAGCGCCGAGGAGCTCGTGCAGGCCGTGCGGACCGTCGCAGCCGGCGACTCCCTGCTCGCACCGAGGGTGACCCGGCACCTCGTCGAGGCCTTCGTCGCCGGTCCGCAGCCGACGGCCCCGCGGACCGAGGTGCTCGACGTGCTGACCGACCGGGAGCGCGACGTGTTCCTGCTGATGGCGCGGGGGCGGTCGAACGGTGAGATCGCGGCGGAGCTGTTCATCGCGGAGCAGACCGTGAAGACCCACGTCGGCCGGGTCCTGGCGAAGCTGCAGCTGCGGGACCGGGTGCACGCCGTCGTGCTGGCCTACGAGAGCGGGCTGGTCACGCCGTCCGCGTGAGGTGCGGGCCCGAGATGTGACCGCAGACGGACGGGAGGCCCGGTGCCAGTGGCACCGGGCCTCCCGTCAGAGGTGTGGTCGCGACTCAGGCGGCGAGGTGCGCCTGCAGGAACCAGCGGTCCTTGGTCAGCGCGCGCTCGATCTCGATCGCGACGTCCTGGCTGTTGAGGTCGACCTCGTCGAGGCCGTCGACCGCACGGCGGACCTGCAGCAGCGCGGCGTCGATCTGGGCGATCACCTCGGTGATGGTGACGTCCGAGTTCTGGAAGCCCTGCGACAGCGGCGGCAGGGTGGTGTTCGCGGCGACGGTAGCGATGCGCGAGTCGACCGGCAGGCCGAGGGCGACGATGCGCTCCGCAGCCTTGTCCGCGTAGTCCTGCGCGTGCTCGACGATCTCGTCGAGGAGCTCGTGCACGCCGACGAAGTTGCGGCCACGGACGTGCCAGTGGGCCTGCTTGCCGTTGACGACGAGCGCCTCGAGGTCGATGACGACGGGGGCGAGGAACTGCGCGACCCCGGCTGCGAGCTCCGGCGTGGTCGAGAACGGGGACGTGGTGCTGGTGCTGGTGGTGGTGGTGCTGCTCTGCGTGGTCATGTCGTTTCCTCCTCCGTCGTGGCTACACCCGCGTGCCTGGCCCTGTCCGGACCGGCGCGGTGCTGCCGATGGTCACAACCATGCCCGCCTCTCTTGCATGCCGCAAGGAAGAGCAGGCTGCCCTTACCCGCCGTACTCGACCTGGACCTGCTGGCCGGCGTCGGTGAGTTCGAGCTGCACCATGGACCGTGCGCGCTCGGTCCACGGGCTGTCCGCGCACCCGATCCAGACCGAGGTGCGGGGCTCGCAGCCCGTCACGCACCACTCGGCGGCCCAGCCGGTCAGGGCGTGTGCCAGGGCTTCGCCGTGGTCCGCGAAGACCAGCGGGGCGACGGCCGAGCTGCGGGCGCTCCGGACCAGCCAGGTGACGGTGACGCGCGGCGGAGCCGGCAGGATGCGGATCTGCTCGTCGAGGGCGACCTCGACGAAGACCTGCCCGTACGCGTTCTCGGGGAGTTCCTCGAGCTGGCGGTGGATCTCGACGAGGTCCTCGGCACCGCCCGCGATGAGGATGCGTTCGCTGGGCTGTCGCCGGGTCCGTGCCATGTGGCAACGGTAAGGGAAGCCTTACCTCATCACAAGGGGGAACGACCGGTTCCGGCGATGTCCACAGCGGGCACACCGAGTTCGTGCGACAGGAACCGCCACATCCAGGACAGGGCGACGGTGTTCGTGAGCCCCGGGACGCCCTGGGCGATCTGCGTCGCGACGCCGTCGCTGTACGCGGCGAGTTGCAGCGCGACGGTGTCGGCATCGACGTCGACGAACACCCCGGCCTCCACCCCGCGCCGGATGACCCGCACCAGGCACGCCTCCCAGACGCGGATGCGTTCGGCGTACTCGGCCGCGACCTCGGGCCGTCGCACCACCGCGGTCCAGTAGTCGGACCAGATCCGCCAGTGCTGCCGGACCTGCTCGGTGTCGCCGAACAGCGGTGCGACGAGCATCCGCAGCCCCACCAGCACGTCGGGTTGGGCGTCGACGGCCGCGACGATGGCGCCGTAGAAGCGCTCCGTCTCGAGCACCACGACCTCGTTGAGGATCTCCGCGACACTGCCGAAGTGGTACGTCACGGTGCCGACGGAGACGCCGGCCTCGGCCGCGATGTCACGCAGCCCGGTGGCACCGACGCCGTTCCGGACGATCACCGCGCGGGCGGCCTCGACGATCATCGCGCGTCGGACCTCCGGCCGCTGCCGGACCCGTGCCGCCGCGGTCACGCCGACGTCCGTGGGACGTCGTCGACGAAGGTCTGCTCGGTGACGAGCACCTCGGCTTCTTCGGGTCCGCCGTCGCGGGCCCAGGCGCGCACGGTGTTGACGACGTGGAAGGTGTCGGCGTCGGCGGTGACCTCGGAGGTCGTCTCGAGGCGCGCGGCCCACTCCGGCTTCGCCAGCCCGATCGCCCAACGGGAACTCGCCCGTGCGCTGGTCGGGTCGTCGGAGCGGATCCGGTACGTCTCGCGGGCGTCCTCGGTGAACACGAGGCCGTCCGGGTAGACGCGCCCGCCGCCGTACCCGGGGTCGACGTCGAGCGTCCACTCCCCCGTCTCGACGTCGTGCGTCACCGTGCGCTGCGGCAGCGGGTCGGCCGGCGCGACGCGCTCGATCACGAGGGGCTCGGACCGTTCGGGCTCGGCGAAGACCACCCCGTCGTCGGTCGACCGGGTCCAGGTGGGCAGGGTGACGCTCGAGGCGGTCGGGTCGATCGTCACGGTGGCCTCGACGCCGTGCGGCCACACCCACGGCCAGTACGACGAGGAGACCGCGATGCGCAGCCGGTGTCCGGCGGCGAACCGGTGTCCGGTCGAGACCAGGCGGACGGGCAGTTCGGCGGGCGTCCCGGGTACGAGCACGTCGTCGCGGTCCATGCCGTCGCGCTTCGCGGCGTTCAGCACCCCGCGTGTGACGAGCGTCGACGAACCGTCCGGTGCGACGTCGCAGAGTCGGACGGTCAGGGTGGCCCGGGGCTGGTCGCTCGTGACGGACAACCGCACGAGCACGTTGCCGAGCAGGTCGAACGCCTTGCCGACGGGCAGGTCGAAGGTGACCGACCGGCCGTCCTCGGCGCGCTGGTCCGGCGGCAGGTCGGTGGCGTTGCCGAAGGGGAAGAACCGACCGGCGTCCACGCCGGTGTGCTGCGGCGACCGCACCACGACCGGTCCGAGGTCACCGCCCCGCAGGGCGGCGAGCGGCAGGACGCGCTCGTGGGTCGCGGCGGAGGGCCACGCCTCGGCACCGATCCAGCGACCGCGGCGACCGGCGTAGTACGGCGCGGGGGCTTCGCCCTCGTTGATCCAGGCCCGCAGTGCGGGGTCGTCCTCGACGCCGGTGTCCACCCCGAGCAGCCAGCGGTCCCACCACCGCAGGGTCTCCTGCAGGAACCCGATCGACGGACCAGGCGCGAGCCCACGGTCCGGGTACTGGTGCGACCACGGGCCGACGATGCCCTTCACGGGGGCGCTGACGTGGTCGACGAGCCGGAGCACGGCGTCCCGGTACGGGTCCGCCCAGCCACCGACCGCGAGCACCGCGGCGCGGATGCCGTCGTAGTCCTCGGCCGCGCTGCCGTGCCGCCAGTAGTCGTCGCGCTCCTGGTGCGCCAGCCACACGGGCGTCATCGGGCGGTTCGCCTCGAGGCGTTCCCGCCAGCGGTCGATCCACCCGGCGCCGACGACCTCGGGCCGGGGCGGCCGGGAGTTGAAGGCGAACATCGTCGCGCCCCAGGCCGCCATGTCGATGCCGAGCACGGCGCCGCCGACGTAGTGCACGTCGTTGTCGTACCGGTCGTCCGTCGAGCAGACCGTCACGATGGCCTTGAGTGCGGCGGGTGCCCGGGCCGCGAGCTGCAGCGCGTTGAAGCCGCCCCACGAGATGCCGAACATGCCGACGGCGCCGGTCGACCACGGCTGCTCGGCGAGCCAGGCGATCACGGCCTCACCGTCGAGCAGCTCCTGCTCGCTGTACTCGTCGTCGAAGAACCCGTCGGACGAACCGGTGCCGCGGATGTCGACCCGCACCGAGGCGTACCCGTGCTGGGCGTACCAGGGGTGCCGCTCCGAGTCGCGCGGTGCGGTCCAGTCGTCGAGCCGGTACGGCAGGTACTCGAGCAGCACCGGCGTCGGGTCGCTGGGCGCACCCGATTGCGTCGGCGACTGCGACGGCGCCCAGATCCGGGCGTGCAGCCGGACACCGTCGGGCATCGGGATCCACTCGTCGCGGACCGTCACGCCCGCGGGCAGCGAGCCAGGGTCGCCGATGGCGGTGAAGGTGGTGGCGGCGGTGCCGTGGTCGGTGCCGTCGTCGGTGGTCATGCGTCCTCCCAGTTGCGGGTGCGGTGTCCGTCGCCGTGGTCGGTCCAGCCGTCGGCGTGCCGCCAGCGCGGCACCCCGTCACCGACGTCGGGCAGGGTCGTGCTGCCGGGTTCGAGCGTCGCCGCGAGCAGCGTCGACGTGTACGGGTGGTTCGGGCCGGTGAACACCCGCTCGGTCGGTCCGATCTCGACGATCCGACCACCGGTCATCACCGCGACCCGGTCCGCCACACCCCGCACCACGGCGAGGTCGTGGCTGATGAACAGGCAGGCGAGGCCCCGCTCGCGCTGCAGGTCGGCCAGCAGCGCGAGGATCCCCGCCTGCACCTGCACGTCGAGCGCGGTGGTGATCTCGTCGGCGATCACGAGCGACGGCTCGGCCGCCAGTGCGCGCGCGATCCCGACGCGCTGCCGCTGCCCACCGGACAGCTGCGCGGGCAGCCGGTCGGCGAACTCCGGCCCGAGCCCGACCTGGCTGAGCAGTGCCCCGACGCGCTCGCGCGAGGACGAGCCGCTGAACAACCGGAGCGGCCGCGCGACGGCTGCACCCACGGTGCGCCGCGGGTTGAGCGACGTGTCCGCGTTCTGGAACACGAGCTGCACGGCACGCCGCAGGGCGGGCGCGCGGCCGGCGATCGGCTCGCGCAGGTCGCCGCTCGTCGTGCCGTCGTCGTACGTGAACGTCCCCGACTCGGCCGGCACCAGGCCGGCCAGCGCCGTCGCGAGCGTCGACTTGCCGCTGCCGGACTCGCCGACGACGGCGAGCGTCTCGTGCGCGGCGATCGTGAACGAGACCCCGTCGACGGCGGCCGGCAGGCCGCGGCCGTAGCGGATCACCAGGTCGTCCGCGGTCACCACGGGGCGGGCTGCGCGCTCGGGAGGCACGGTGCCGGTGGCCGTGGAGCCGACCGTCCCGGGGGCGGTCGCGTCCAGGGCGTCGCGATCCGCTCCTCTCCCCATCGGCACGGCCGACTCGCCGCTGGCGCGTCGATCCGGAACCGGCGACGTGGGCCCAGGCCGTCGCCCGTCCGGCACCGCGGCCAGCAGGGCGCGCGTGTACTCGTGCTGCGGCGCGGCGAAGAGCGCCGCGGTGGCGGCGTGCTCGACGACCTCGCCGTCGCGCATCACGGCGATCTCGTCCGCCATGGCGGACACCACCCCGAGGTCGTGGCTGACGAGCAGGACGGCCATGCCGAGCTGCCGACCGAGGTCGGCGACCAGGTCGAGGACCGCGGCCTGCGTGACCACGTCGAGGGCGGTGGTCGGCTCGTCGAGGACGAGCACGCGCGGCCGGGCGGCGACGGCCATCGCGATCGCGATGCGCTGCTGCTGCCCGCCGGACAACTGGTGCGGGTACCGGCGGACGATCCCGTCGGGGTCCGGCAGCCGGACCAGCCGCACCAGCTCGGCGACCCGTTCGGGGCCGTCGGGCTCGCCGTGGGCGCGGAGGGCCTCGCGGATCTGTTCGCCGACGCGCATCGACGGGGTGAGCGCCTGTCCGGCGTTCTGGGCGACGACCGAGGCGGTGCCGCCGCGGAGCGCCCGGCGGCCGGCCGGAGACAGGGCGAACACGTCGGCACCGTCGACGCGGACCGTCCCGCCGTCGATCGCCGACCCGGCGCGCAGGTGTGCGAGGAGCGTCCGCGCGACGGTCGACTTGCCGCTGCCGGACTCGCCGACCAGGCCGAGGGTGCGACCGGCCTCGATCGCGAAGGAGACGCCCCGGACGACGGTGACGCGCCGTTTGCCGGCGGCGTACGAGATGGACAGGTCGTCCACGCGGACGATCGCGTCGGGCACGGTCGCCGTCGCGGCGGACGTCGTGCCGGTGTCGGTGCGGGTCATGCGCTGACTCCCTGCTTGGCGCGGTCGACGCCGAGCGACTTGCTCAGGCCGTCGGCCGCGAGGTTCAGTCCGATCACCAGCGTGGCGAGGGCCACGATCGGGGCGAGGGTGCCGAGCGGCACCACGGTGAGCGCGGTGCGGTTCTCCTGCACCATCAGGCCCCAGTCCGGGGTCGGTGGGTTCGCGCCGAAGCCCAGGAAGGACAGGGACGCGACGAGCAGCACGATCCACGAGGCCCGCATCGCGTACTCGACGAGCACGACGTCGAGCACGTTCGGCAGGATCTCGCGGAACACGATCGACAGCGGCCGCTCGCCCCGGGCGCGGGCCGCGGTGACGTAGTCCTGGGTGATCACGGTGCGGGCGGCGCCGCGGACGACCCGGGTCACCGCGGGGGCGTAGACGACCGTGACGGCGAGGACGATGACCCAGAGGCCGGCGTCGAAGACCGTCACGACGACCAGGAGCGCGAGGATCGACGGCACGCTGAGCAGGGCGTCGACGACGCGCATGACGACCTCGTCGAACCAGTTGTCGGCGTAGGCCGTGACGCAGCCGAGCACGGTGCCGACCGCGACGGCGATCGTGGTGGCGAGGAAGGTCACGGACAGCGCGTACCGGCCGCCGTTCAGCGTGCGGGAGAGGACGTCACGCCCGTACTGGTCGGTGCCGAGCCAGTGCGTCCACGTCGGACCGGCGAGCACGTCACCCGCGTTCGTGGCGACCGGGTCGTGCCCGGCGATGACCGGCGCGAGCAGGGCGAGGACGACGTGCAGGGCGATGAGGCCGAGGCCGATGCTCAGCGCCGTCGACCCGCGCAGGGGTGCGATCGCGCCGGCGAGCACGTCGCGTCCGACGCGGCGGCGGGGTGCGGTGGCGGTCATGCGGCGGCCTTCCTGGTGCTGCGGGCGCTGCGGGTGCGCGTGCGCGGTCGTCGCTGGCGGGTCCGCAGTTTCGGGTCGAGTGCGAGCGCGACGAGGTCGGCAGCAAGGTTGCAGACGACGTAGATCAGGGCGCTCAGCAGGGCGATCGCCTCGATGGTGGGCAGGTCGCGGTTGAACACCGACTCGAGCATGAGCTTGCCCATCCCCGGGTAGTTGAAGACGTTCTCGACCACCACGACACCGCCGAGCAGCCACGCGACGTTGAGCGCGACGACGTTGAGCGTCGGCAGCAGGGCGCTCGGGACCGCGTGCTTCCACACCACCCGGCGCATCGTCAGGCCCTTGAGCTCGGCCGTCGTGACGAACTCCGACGCCATCACGTCGATGGTCGACGAGCGGGCCGTCCGCACGATGTAGGCGGCCATCGCGAGCGTCAGCACGATGATCGGCAGCCAGATGGTGGGCAGCAGCTCGGCGACGGTGGCGTCGCTCCCCCGCAGCACGACGGCGGGGAAGACCGGCAGGCCGATCGCGAACAGCAGCACCAGCACCGTGGCGACCATGAACTCCGGCACGCTCATCACGACCAGGCTGACGATCGAGATCACCTTGTCGCTCGGACGGCCGCGGCGGACACCGGCGACGACACCGAGCGTCAGGGACACCGTGACGCCGACGAGCATCGCGGGCACGGCGATGAGCATGCTGTTCCGGAAGGCCGTGAACAGCGTCGGGGCGACCGGTTCGCCGCTGACGAGCGAGGTGCCGAAGTCGCCGTGCACGGCGCCGCCGAGCCACTGCAGGTAGCGGAGCCAGACGTTCTGGTCGAGGCCGAGGGTCTCGCGCAGTTGCTTGACGGCGTCGGGGGTGGCGTTCTGCCCGAGCAGTTGCTGGGCGACGTCACCGGGGAGCGCCTGCACCGCGAGGAACACGAAGAGCGAGGCGAGCACCACCGTCAGCACGGCGATGCCGACGCGGCGGAGGACGGGGACGAGGACGTCCGACGGCGTGTTCGTGGTCGTCATCGGCGCAGTCCGATCCGCAGGTAGTCGAACTCGAAGCCGTACTCCGAGTAGTTCACGACGTCGCGGGACAACCCCACGAGCCGGTCGCCGAACATCGGCGTCATGTCGGCACCGTCCTCGACGACGAGCCGCTGGGCGTCCTGGTACAGGCTGAGCCGCTTGGCGTCGTCCATCTCGGCGCGGGCGTCGTCGAGCAGCCCGTCGAAGGTCTCGTTCGACCAGGCGCTCTCGTTGTACGACGACCCCGAGCGGAAGATCTGGTTGAGCAGCTGGTCGATCGGCCGCCCCGTGAACCAGTAGCTCACCATGAGCGGCTTCTGCATCCAGATCTGCGTGTAGTACGAGTCCGAGCTCGCGTTGCGGACGGTCAGACGGATGCCCGCGTCGGCGACGGCGTCGCGGTAGGCGACGGCCATCGGGGTGAACACCGACTCGTAGCTCGACGTGTAGATCGCGGCGCGGAAGTCCTCGCGCCCGGCCTGCTTGAGCAGCGCCCGGGCCTTGTCCGGGTCGTACTCGCGATGGTCGTCGACGAACGCGGCGAGCTGCGGCGGCACGGGGTTGTCCCAGCCTGCCGAACCGGTGCCCTGCAGCGCGGTGTCGACGATCTTCCGGGGGTCGTAGGCGAGCTTCATCGCCTGGCGCACCCGCGGGTCGCTGAACTCGTCGCTCGTGGCGAGCATCGGGATCGTGTACCACTGGGCGTTCTTCGACCGGGCGACGGTGGCGCGGTCGGACGCCGACACGACCCGGGCGGTCGCGAAGTCCAGGTTGGTCTGCGAGATGAGGTCGATCTGCCCGGCGAGCAGGGCGTTCACCCGCGCGGTGGTGTCCTGGATCGAGTAGAAGTCGATGCCGTCGAGCGCCGGGCGGCCGGCGAAGTGGTCCGGGAACGCCTCGACGCTGCCGGCACCGGCGGGGGTGAACGACGACAGCCGGAACGGCCCTGTCCCGATCCCGGTGCGGCCGATGTCGGCGATGGCGTCGGCCGGCACGATGTAGCACTGGTAGGCGGTGAGCAGCGACGGGAACTCGGCGTTCGGCTTCGTCAGCGAGAAGCGGAGCGTGTACGGGTCGACGGCGCGCATCGAGTCGGCGTCCATGACCTCGCCGAGCACGCCGGCCTGCGGGCTGCCGGTCTTCTCGTCGAGGATGTGCCGGATGCTCGCGATGGCGTCGTCGGCGGTGAAGCGGGAGCCGTCGTGGAAGGTCACGCCCCGGCGGAGCGCGAAGGTCCACTCGGTGCCGTCGGCGTTCGCGGACCACTCCTCGGCCAGGTCCGGTACCGGGGTGCCCTGCTGGTCGAGCTTGACGAGCCGGTTGTACAGCGCGCCGAGGTACTCGTAGGCCGACAGCGAGCTCGCGGAGTCGAGGGTCTCGGCGGCGGACGCGGCGGGTCGCGCGATGCGCAGGCGTCCGCCGCGACGGGCGACGCCGGTGGCCGCGGCCTCGGGGATCGTGGGGGTGCCGGCGGTCGCACCGGAGCTGCATCCGGCGAGCGTGAGCAGGCCGAGGCCGGCCAGACCGGCGGCGCCGGTGATGAGCGCCCGACGGCTCGGACCGTGGGCATTGCGGGGTTCGGGGACGATGGGCTGCATTCGGGGTGACCCCTCCTGTAATCGTTCCGGTGAACGATAGAGGTCCTCGGCCGATCCCCCAAGCCCGCTCCTGACGCGTGGGTCACCACCGCGTCCGACCCGATCGGCGAGCCCGCGCGGATCCGCCGCCGCGCACGACCGTTCCGTACACGGGTGGAACGTTTACCAACCCGTTACACGGCACCGCCCGGCACACGGCATGATCGGGAACGCACCGACGTCCCCGAGGAGGACCATGGCCACGTTCACCCGCGGGTTCGGCGGTCGCCGCGAAGACCGCGACGACACCCGCATCCCGCCCGGTCAGACCCTGGTCCGCGACTGGCCCGTCCTGTCCGCCGGGGCGACGCCCGACATCGAGCCGACCGACTGGGCCTTCTCGATCCGCACCGAGTCCGGCCTGCACCAGTGGACCTGGGACGAGGTGCACGCACTCGGCGTCGAGGACGTCACCGTCGACATCCACTGCGTCACGCACTGGACCAAGCTCGACATGCCGTGGCGGGGTGTCCCGCTCGACCGCCTGTTCGAGGACGTCGAGACCGAACTCGACTACTGCATGGTGCACAGCTACGGCGGCTACACGACCAACGTCCCGCTCGACGAGCTGCTCGACGGCAAGTCCTGGATCGCCTTCGAGGCCGACGGCGAGCCCCTGACGCCCGAGCACGGTGGGCCCGCCCGCCTGCTGGTCCCCCACCTGTACTTCTGGAAGAGCGCCAAGTGGGTGCGCGGCATCGTCATGCAGTCCGACGACGAGCCCGGCTTCTGGGAGAACGCGGGCTACAACCTGCACGGCGACCCGTGGAAGGAAGAGCGGTACTGGTGACGCTCCCCGACACCGGCCTGGAGGCACGGATCACCCCCGTCGCTCGTCCCGCCACCCGCAGGCGGCCGGCTTGGCACGCCGCCACCGTCGCGTCCGTCGGCCGCGAGACGACGAACGCGCGCCGGATCGTCCTCGACGTCCCCACCTGGCCGGGCAACGACCCCGGGCAGCACCTGGACCTGCGACTGACCGCCGAGGACGGCTACCAGGCACAGCGCTCGTACTCGATCGCGTCGGCCGGCCCCGCGACCGACGTCGTGCTCGCGGTCGACCGGGTGGACGGCGGCGAGGTCTCGCCGTTCCTCGTCGACGCCGTCGAGGTCGGCGACGCGCTCGAGGTCCACGGACCCCTGGGCGGCTGGTTCGTCTGGCGGCCGGGTGGGTCCACCCGTCCGGTGCAGCTCATCGCCGGCGGCTCCGGCATCGTGCCGCTCGTCGCGATGGTGACCGCCCACGCCGAGGCGGACGACCCGGCGCCCTTCCGGCTCCTCGCGGCCGTCCGCACACCGGACGACGTGTTCTTCCTTGCGGAACTCGACCAGGCGCTCGCGAGCCGGGCACCGCTCGAGGTGACCCACGTGTACAGCCGCACCGCGCCTCCCGGCTCGACCGTGCCGGCCGGTCGGCTGACGCGGGACGCCCTCGCTGCCGCGGTGTTCCCGCCGGACGCGGGCGCCCTGGTCTACGTGTGCGGGTCGACGCCGTTCGTCGAGCAGGTGCTGCGCTGGCTCACCGAGCTCGGGCACGACACCAGCGACGTGCGCGCCGAACGGTTCGGGGGCAACTGATGGTCGTCGTGGACGGCAACGCGCTGGCGGGGACACTGGCCGACAGCCTGGGACCCGAGCCGACCGTGGTCGCCCTGCTGTGCGCCGGGTGCGGGTCGCTCGGGGTGCTCGGGCAGACCACCGTCTACCGCACCGCCATGGGGTCGGTGGCGCGCTGCCGCGGGTGCGACACGGTGCTCGTCACGGTCGTGGAATCCGGGGCCCGGCGGTGGGTCGGGTTGCCCGGCGCCCGCACGATGTCGGCATCTATACCGGGCAGCATCGAGTAGCACAAGGCTCGCGCGGCGGGTCGTGCGGGTTTCTTGCGGGTTCCCGCAACCCTGGATCCGGTTCCCACCCGAACGGGGGACGGCTCCGGATACATCCTCGGAACTGCGCCGGGCCACCCACCCGGCGCGTGCCAGTGGGGGCAGGGTCGCCTCCGCGCCCGGTGGGCGCGGGAACCCGAAGCCTGCGCCCGCTGGGCCCCCACGCCTTCGGTGCCGCGACGCCCCGCAACGACGGAACCCCCGCCGCTCTTCCGAGCGACGGGGGTTCCGGTCTTCCTGTTCTGAGCGGATGACGAGATTCGAACTCGCGACCCTCACCTTGGCAAGGTGATGCGCTACCACTGCGCCACATCCGCATTCACACGCCGTCCTGGCCGTGCGGAGATGACTCTACCCGAAGAAGGGCGGCATCACCGGTTCCGGTGAAGGTTCCGGGCGTGTCCGGCGCGGCGCGGGCGGTCCGTCAGGTCGACGGAGTTCGATCGGACCATGAGCTACGTGCACGACAATCCCGGCGGGACCGAGGCCCACGGCGTCGACCTGGTCGACGGCGACGCCCCCGCGATCCGGATCCTGGTGCACGGCGACCTGCCGACCACGATCGAGCACGAGGGTCGCACCTGGCTCGCGACGGGCGACGCCCACGACGCCGGCGACGACGACACCCCGCCGATCGCGATCTACCGCCCGGTCTGAGCCGACCCAGGGCGGCCCGGTCAGTGACCGCGGACGTCCCCCGTCAGGATCGCGTGCTCGACACCCGCTGACAGCTCGTCGTGCAGGGCGTCCGCGAAGAACTCGCCAGCACCGAGGCTGATGAGGTGCGCGACCGCGGCCTCGGCGGCCGGGAACCCGGGCTCCCACTCGTCGTGCAGGAACGCGCGGACGTGTCCGGACTCGTGCACGACGACCACGCCGATGTGCTCGTGCCGGGTGCCGTCCTCGAGCACGGCGTCGAAGACGATGGGTTCGGTGTCCTCGCCGAGTTCCTCGAGCAGGACGGTGCCGGTGCCCGGCCACTCCGTCCGGTACGGCGGCAGGTCGGGTGCGTGCAGGTGCCCGGCGAGCTCGTCCGACGCCGACTCGATGTGTCCGGTGGACAGGTACTCGTCGACGACGTCGTGGATGCGGGCGTGCAGGTCCGGCTCGTACTGCCACCAGCGCTGGTGCACGGTGCGCAGCCACTCCTGGGTCGCGGCGTCGGCCGAGGCCGAGATCCCCACGAGCTGCGGTGCGGTGCCGGGCGAACCGACGACCTCGAGCTGTTCGTCGTGCGTCTCCACCGTGATCGACCCGGTGGTCTCGTCCGGGTGCACGCCGTGGACGTCCTCGGGCGCGGCGGCCCAGATGCTGGCGGGGAGCTTCGGCGGCAGGTCGAACGGCACCGCGATCGCGGGTTGCGTCATCGCGTGGTCGATCGCGTCGCCGAGGTGCACCTCGTCCGCCCGGGACCCCATCACGATGCCACCGGCCGGCGGCACGAGCGACAGGTGTTCCAGGTCGTCCGGCGCGGCGTTCATCGAGGTGAGCACCGCGGTGTCGGCCCACTGCACGAACGCGCCGGCGGACCGGTCGTCCTCGCCGAACGGCACGTCCCACACCGTCGGGTCCGTGAGCACCCACGATGCGGTGCGACCGGCCGGTCCGTGGCGGACGGCGTCGACGATCGCCGGCACCAGTCCGGGCAGCCCCCGGTACGCGGGACGGACCGTGAGCCGGTCGACGGCGAGCAGGTCGGGCTTGCCGAGCATCTCGGCGGCGTGGGTCTGCAGCGAGAAGAACGTCTCCCCCGTCGCGTCCTGCGCGGCGACGGCGGACGCGAAGGACCCCGCGACGTCGGAGACCTGGTAGCCGAGCACCAGGGCCTCGAGCGACTCCGGTGCACGGCTCGTGAAGGCGGTGACCTCGGCGACGGAGACCGCCTCGGTCTCGTCGTCGTCGGTGATCGGGACGCGGACGTCGATCACCCACCGGTCGACGTCCTGCCCGGGGTAGGCGTCACCGTCCTCGTCCGAGATCGTGATGTGCACCAGGCGCAGGGAACCGTCCCAGGCGTCGTGGACGTGCTGGGCGATGGCGGCATCGGGGTCGTCGTTCACGGACGCAACGGTACCGGTGCGGAGGGCACCGACCGGAGCCGCGTGCCCGAGGAGGCGTAGGCGGAGCACGACGGGCACCGCGTCAGCAGGTCGTGGGTGCAGTCGATCACGTGCTCGAGGAACCGCTCGGCATCGGCCAGCTGGTCACGCTGCGCCCGGATCTGACGGAGACGCTCGGTGATCACGCCGGACCGGTCGGGTGCACTGCGTCGGAGCACCAGCCGGATCTCCGCCAGGCTCATGCCGACGCCCTGGCAGGCCCGGACGACCTGCAGGCGACGGACGTCTTCCTCGGAGTACTCCCGGTGACCCGACGGCGCTCGATCGGGGACGACGACCCCCGTGTCGTGCCAGTGCCGCAGCACGTGGACCTCGACGCCGACCCGCCGAGCTGCTGCACCGATCCGCACCGTGCCCCGTTCGTTCCTCTTGACCTCAGGTCGACCTGAGGTCCTAGCGTGCGACCATGCTGCCACGCCGAGCGCCCCTCCCCGTCCCCGTCCGCCTCCCCGCTCCGGTCCCGGTCGTCGTGGATGGCACGACCATCGCCACGAGGGTCCTCGAGCCGGCAGGACCGGCACGCGGCGACGTCGTCCTGTGCCACGGCACCCCCTGGTCGTCGGCGGTCTGGGCCGAGGTCGGCCGGGCGCTCGCGCAGGACCACCGGGTGTTCGTCTGGGACATGCCCGGGTACGGCGACTCGGACCGCGGGCCGACCGTGGACGCCACGCTCCGAGCGCAGGCGACCCGTCTCGGCGCGCTCCTCGACCGGTGGGGCCTCGACCGACCCCACCTGGTCGCACACGACGTGGGCGGCGCCGTGGCACTCCGGGCGCACCTGCTGCACGGTGCCGAGTACGCGAGCCTGTTCCTCTGGGACGCCGTCGTGCTCGACCCGTGGGGGTCTCCGTTCTTCCGGCTGGTGGCGGAGCACCGTGACGTCTTCGACCGACTCCCCGGCGACCTGCACGCCGCCCTGGTGCGGCAGTACATCGACGGTGCCTCGGCGCGGGGCTTCTCGCCGGTGGACCTCGAGGCCCTGGCGCGGCCGTGGGCCGGCCCCGAGGGGCAGGTCGCGTTCTCACTCCAGATCGCCGCGCTGACCCCCGACGACACCCGGGTTGTGGCCGAGCTGTTGGGCTCCGTGCGGTGCCGGACCCGGATCGGGTGGGGGCGGCAGGACCCCTGGATCCCCCTGCGCCAGGCGTACGACCTGCAGACGGCGCTGCCGGGGCACCCCGAGGTCATCGTGCTCGACGACGTCGGGCACCTCGCGCCGTGGGAGGACCCCGTCGCGGTCACGGCCGCACTCCGGCAGTGGGTACACCGTCCGGTGGGCTCGGAGTGACCCGCACGGCGCCGTTCAGATCAGGGCGCGGGCGGCGAGCACGACGGCCGCTCCCCCGACGGTCAGCGCCGCGAGCACCGACAGCACGACCGCGACGGTGTCCCGCCGGGCCGGGGCACTCGCGCGGACGGCACCGGCGACGAGCTGCTGGGCCGCCGCCAGGGACGCCGCGCTCCCGAGCGGGCGGTCGTCCTGGTCGAACGCCAGGAACCGCTCACGCACGTGCAGCACGAGCCCCAGGCTGGTCCCGTGGTCGCGCGCCACCCACGACTTCGGTCCCTGTTGCTCCCAGCGGACGGCGAGCATCAGGGGCCGGGGACCGGCAGGCCGGTCCGCTCCCCCTCCGGACGCGGCCAGCTGAACGCGACGACGAGCTGGACGACACCGAACACGATGAGCACGCTCCCCACCGCGGCCACCGTCACCAGCGCGCCGAGGCCCGGCAGGTTCATCACCAGGATGCCGCTCAGCACACTGAGCACGGCGAGCACCACGGTCAGCGCACGGCGGCCCACCCACGGTGCGTAGATGAGTGCGATGCCCTCGAGGATCCAGGCGAACCCGAGCAGAAGCGCAACCCACCGCGCCCCGATCGGCGGGAACACGATCGCGACGACACCGCCTGCGACGACCAGCGCCCCGAGGACCACCAGCCCGGCCTGACGCCACCAGACCCGAGGGTGCACCTGGAGTCCCCGGACGACCAGCGCCGCCCCCGACACGACCAGGTAGATCCCGAAGACCCACGACACCGCGAACAGCGTCGCGTGGGGCAGGACGATCGCAGCCAGTCCGGCGAGCACGCCCACCGCGCCGACGATCCCGAACGCCACCCGGATCCGGTCGCCGCCCTGCGGAAGCGAGCCAGTCCGCTGGCCGACGTCACGTTCGTCACGCATGTCCGTCCGACCTCCCTGCAGGTCCCGACTGGTGCTGTGGTGCTGGTGGGTGCTGGCGACCTGTGATCGCCCGTGCGGTGCGTCCTGCGCACAGGACTACACCCGAAGGTGAGCACTTGTCCATGTCCCATGCGTGCGCATGAGGCCATCCCCCGGCCCGGCCATGTCCCCGGCGACGCCGCGTGCGCGACGAGCGCTCCGCGGGCGGTAGCCTGACGCGCCGGACGACGAACCACCGGCGATCGCGACGGCAGACCAGACGGAGGACCACGGTGCCAGCACTCGGAGACGGCCGCGCCGACGGCGTGTGGTGCACGCTCGGCGAACCCCGCACCACCGCCCAGATCGCCCAGAACGGGTTCGCCTGGCTCGGCCTCGACGCCCAGCACGGCGCCTTCGACGACGCCACACTCCTGGCGACGATGCCGGCGCTCGCCGCGGTCGCTCCGCAGGTCCCCGTCGCGATTCGCGTCGCCGAGGGCTCGGACGCCGCGATCGGCCGTGCGCTCGACCTCGGTGCCGACATCGTGATCGTCCCGATGATCGAGACCGTCGAGCAGGCCGAGCACGCCGTCCGCGCCGCGCACTACCCACCGCGGGGCCGACGGAGCTGGGGGCCGATGGCAGGACTCTGGGGCGGTGCGGCACCATCCGCCGCCGCTGCCGACCCCGAGGTGTGGGTGATGCTCGAGACACCCGAGGGCCTCCGTGCCGCCGAGCAGATCCTGGCGGCCCCGGGCGTCTCGGCGGTGTTCGTCGGCCCCTTCGACCTGTCGATCGGACTCGGCGTGGATCTGCGCGAGCTGCTCGACGCCGACAGCGCCACGGACCCCCTCCCCGCGATCGTCGCCGCAGCCCGCCGCGCGGGCAAGCACACCGGCGCCTTCGCCGGTGACCTGGCCCGCGCCGAACGGCTCCGCGCGCTCGGGTTCGACCGCGTCGCCGTCGTCACCGACGGGACCCTGCTGGCCCACGGCGCGGCCGCGGTGCTCGGCGAAGCAGCCACCGGTCGCACCTCGTACTGACGGGCCGTCAGCGGCGGAGTACTGACGGGTCGTCAGCGGCGGCCGCACCGGCGACCGGTCCTCGTCCGCGTCCTCGACGCCGCTGAGAGGGCGTGCCCGCGCCCCGGTCCACACTCGGTCGGGAACCCGAGCCGACCGCGACCGCAGAGAGGACGAGACATGACCGACGTCTCCAGCCAACCGCCCGCCGAGGGCGACGACCGCCGCATCCTGACGAACCGCCAGGGCCACCCCGTCTCCGACAACCAGAACCAGCGCACCGTCGGGGCCCGTGGCCCGGCGACGCTCGAGAACTACCAGTTCCTCGAGAAGATCAGCCACTTCGACCGCGAACGGATCCCGGAGCGGGTCGTGCACGCCCGCGGTGCCGTCGCCTTCGGGTACTTCGAGGCCACCGGCACGTGGGGTGACGAACCCATCGCGAAATACACCCGCGCGAAGCTGTTCCAGGAGCCCGGCAAGCGCACCGACCTGGCGATCCGGTTCTCCACCGTGATCGGCGGCAGAGACTCCTCCGAGGCTGCCCGCGACCCGCGCGGCTTCGCCGTGAAGTTCTACACCGAGGACGGCAACTGGGACCTCGTCGGCAACAACCTCGGCGTCTTCTTCATCCGCGACGCCATCAAGTTCCCCGACGTCATCCACTCCCTCAAGCCCGACCCCGTGACCTTCCGGCAGGAGCCGGCGCGCATCTTCGACTTCATGTCGCAGACCCCCGAGTCGATGCACATGCTCGTCAACCTGTTCAGCCCGCGCGGCATCCCCGCGAACTACCGCACCCAGCAGGGCTTCGGCGTGAACACCTACAAGTGGGTGAACGCGGACGGTGACACCAAGCTCGTCAAGTACCACTGGATCCCGTCGGTGGGCGTGTCCTCGATGACCGAGGCCGACGCCGCCGCCGTGCAGGCCGGCGACCTCGGGCACGCGTCGAAGGACCTGTACGAGGCGATCGAGCGTGGTGAGTACGCCGAGTGGGAGCTCCGTGTGCAGATCATGGACGACCACGAGCACCCGGAGCTCGACTTCGACCCGCTCGACGACACGAAGGTGTGGCCGGAGAACGAGTTCCCGCCGAAGGCCGTCGGCAAGATGGTCCTGAACCGCAACGTCACGAACCACTTCGCCGAGAACGAGCAGCTCTCCTTCGGCACCGGCGTGCTCGTCGACGGCCTGGACTTCTCCGACGACAAGATGCTCGTCGGCCGCACGTTCTCGTACTCGGACACCCAGCGCTACCGCGTCGGCCCGAACTACCTGCAGCTGCCGGTGAACGCCCCGAAGAACGGTGCCGTCGCGACCAACCAGCGCGACGGACAGATGGTGTACCACCAGGACCACGGCGGCGAGAACCCGCACGTCAACTACGAGCCGTCGATCACCGGCGGCCTGCGCGAGGCGGAGTACCCGACCCACGACGACCAAGGACCGGAGATCGTCGGGCGTCTCACCCGCAAGCGGATCCCCCGGACGAACGACTACACCCAGGCCGGCCAGCGGTACCTGCTCCTGCAGGACTGGGAGCGCGACGACCTCGTCGCGAACTTCGTCGACCTCATCTCGCAGGCGGCCCGTCCGGTGCAGGAGCGCATGCTCTGGCACTTCTACATGGTCGAGGACGACCTGGGTCGTCGCGTGGGCGAGGGGCTCAGCATCACCCTCGACGAGGTCAAGGACCTGCCCCCGCTGCAGTCACAGACGCTCAGCGACGACGAGCTCGCCCGCCTGGCGAACCTCGGTCACAACGGCTCCCGCGACGTCGAGGGCCTGATGATGACGCACTGCGTTCCCGACGAACGCGCCGTGCGCGTCTGAGACGCGACCCCAGGACGGACGGGAGGCCCGGTGCCAGCTGGCACCGGGCCTCCCGTCCGTCTCACTGCCGTCACCTGCCGCAGCGCATCACGGACAACCCGGGACGGCGCCAGGGAGGCCACGCTCATCGTGGATCGACAGGAGCGACTCCGTGGTCCCGACCGGCACGATCGCGCGGTCGTCGCTCCCGTCCCGTTGATCCGCACCGATGCGACTCAAGGAGGCCGCGATGGAACACACGAATCCCCGGCGGTGTGGCGCGAACGCGTCCGCTGCCCACCGACTCCTCGCCGGGACACCACGATGAGGGCCCGGAACCTCGCCGCCGCTGCGATGGTCACGGCCGCCGTCGGCGTCGTCGTCTCGCGCCGCCGACGCGGCGCACCCGGGCCCGCACGGAAGGTGCTGGCCGAACCGCGTTCCGGCTGGCACGCGGTCACGGTGAACCGCGGGCAGGACGCGGTGCTGCCAGGCGGGCGGATCCCCGCGCCGCTCACGGCGTTCGGGCAGGACGTCGAGGTGGAGGCCCGTCCCGCGCCCGGCGATCGTGGCACCGAGCTCCGTGCCCGGTTCCGAGGCGGCGGCCCGGATTCTCAGGGTCGGCTGCGGGCCGCTCTGCGTGAGGCGAAGCAACTCATCGAGGTCGGCGAGGTGCTCCGGGTGGATCCGGTCCCCCACGGCCGACGGAAGGCCACACCCACCGGCGCGTTGGTGGACGTGGCGACGAAACGGAGCAACGAGGAGGGTGTGCTGTGAAGGCGCTCTGTTGGACCGGGGTCAACGAGACCACGGTGGAGACGGTGGAGGACCCGAAGATCCTCAACGATCACGACGTGATCCTGAAGGTGCGTCTGAGCACCACCTGCGGCTCGGACCTGCACCTGCTCGGCGGGTACATCCCGACCATGCGATCCGGTGACGTCCTGGGGCACGAGTTCATGGGCGAGGTCGTCGAGACGGGATCGGCCGTCACGAAGCACAAGGTGGGCGACCGGGTCGTCGTCTGCTCGTTCATCGCCTGCGGGCAGTGCTGGTACTGCACCCACGGACGGTTCTCACTCTGCGACAACGGCAACCCGAACCCGGGCTTGACCGAGGCGATGTGGGGGTCGTCGATCGGCGGCTGCTTCGCCTACAGCCACGCGCTCGGCGGGTTCGCAGGCAGCCACGCCGAGTACGTCCGCGTGCCCTACGCCGATCAGGGGGCGTTCACGGTCCCCGACGGCGTGTCCGACACGGCCGCCCTGTTCGCCTCCGATGCCGCACCCACCGGGTGGACCGGAGCCGACCTGGCCGGGATCACACCGGGTGACACCGTCGCAGTGTGGGGCGCCGGTGGTGTGGGCCAGATGGCCGCTCGTGCAGCGATGCTCCTCGGCGCCGAGCAGGTGATCGTGATCGACCGTCTGCCCGAACGGCTGCGACAGGTGCGCGAGCACATCGGTGCCGAGACGCTCGACTACACGAGCGACGCCGTGCTCCCGGAACTCAAGGAACGCACCGGCGGTCGGGGTCCCGACGTGTGCATCGAGGCCGTCGGCATGGAAGCGCACGGCACCGGACCGCTGTACCTGTACGACCAGGCCAAGCAGCAGCTGCGGTTGCAGACCGACCGGCCGACCGCCCTGCGCGAGGCGATCTACGCCTGCCGGAAGGGCGGCAGCCTGTTCTCGCTCGGGGTCTTCGGTGGGCTCGTCGACAAGTTCCCGTTCGGCGCGATAATGAACAAGGGCATGACGGTCCGCGGCGCTCAGCAGCACGGGCACCGCTACATCCCGATGATCCTCGACCGCATCGCCGCGGGAGAGATCAGCACCGAGCACCTCGCCACGCACGTGATGCCACTGTCGCAAGGGCCGCGCGGGTACGAGATGTTCAAGAACAAGGACGACGGCTGCGTCCGCGCCGTCTTCACCCCCGGCGTGTGACGACCGACCACGCAGCGGACAGGGGGAAGGAACGATCGTGAAGGCACGACGATGAACGATCGGATTCTCTCCACGCGTCGGGCGCTCGTCATCGTGGGGATCGGGGTCCTGGTCGGGGTCGCGCTGACCTTCACCGGGGCTCCGTCCCTCGGGCCGCTCGCCGCCTGGTGCACGGCCGGCCTGATCGCGCTGGTCCAGGTCTGGCACAAGTGCTGGCGCCAGGACGCCGACGGCACCGAGCGTCTCGCACGCGAGGAGTCCGAGACACGGGTCAGTGACAACGCGCTCATCGTGGCCTGTTTCGCGAGTCTCGCCGCCGTCGTCCTCGCGCTGAGCGAAGCCAGCCAGGCGCGAGATCCGGCCTCGGTCGCGGCGGTCATGCTGGGTGTGCTCGGCACGATGGTGGCGTGGGCGTTGGTCAACACGGTCTACGCCTTGAAGTACGCCCGGATGTTCTTCCTCGACCACCGGGGCGGTGGGTTCGACGTCAAGCAGGACGGGCGGCCGACCTACAGCGACTTCGCCTACTTCGCCTTCACGATCGGCATGTCGTACGCGGCACCAGAGATCGAGCCGGATGACAGTGAGACCCGGCGGAAGGCGTTGCCGCACGCGCTGCTGTCGTACTTCTTCGGGACGGTGCTGATCGCGGTCGCCATCAACCTGGTGACGAACCTCGGTCAGGGGTGAGCAGAGGGATCCTCGTCGCCCCTAGGCTGACCGGCGTGACCGACCTCGCTCCTGACCAGACCGCGCCGAGCGCCGCCGGGTCCCCCGCATCGGCAGCCGTGCCGCTCCCGCCCCTCAGCCTGCTCGCGGTGGTGGCGATCGCCCTCGCGTTCGTGGCACCGATCGGCGGCCTCGTCGTCGGGTTCATCGCGCGCCGGGACGTGCGACTGACCGGTGAGCGGGGTGACGGCATCGCGTTCGCGGCGATCCTGATCGGGGCGACGCTGACGTTGTTCGGGGTCATCGTGCCGCTGTTCCTCGGCGGTGCCGGGTTCTTCGACCTGGACCTCCAGCTCTGAGCACCGGACGCCGGTCGTTACCCTGATCGAGTGGGGAACGATGCTGATGTCTCGACGCTGATCCGCCCGGCCACGCTCGCTGATGCGGATGCGATCGCCCACGTGCACACGGTGTCGTGGCGAGAGACCTACGGCCGGTTCGTCGACGACCCGGACACGAGCCCGTGGTTCGACGCGGGTCGCCGGGTCGACATGTGGCGGTCGACGCTCGCGAGCCCTGACGCCCGAGGAGCCGTCCGGGTCGCCCTCGACAGCACCGGCGTCGTGGGCTTCGCCGCGGCGCAGACGACCCCCGAGCCGGATGCCGTCCGCCCCGAGGAGCTGACGACGCTCTACGTCCTGGCACGTGCGCACGGGACCGGAGCCGGCCAGGCACTCCTCGACACCGTGCTCGCCGATCGTCCGGCGTCACTGTGGGTGGCCGCGGACAACCCGCGGGCGCACGCCTTCTACCGGCGGAACGGCTTCACGCCCGACGGTGCCGAGTCGGCGTTCGGACCCATCCCCCGGACCGTGCGTCTGGTGCGCTGAACGTCAGTCCGCGGCCGGCGCGGAGATGTCCCACACGGTGGTCTCCTCGTACTGCTCGGACCAGCCGCGGCGCATGCGGGCGGCGGCACGGTCGAACGCGTCGACGACGTCGGTGTCCGGCGTCAGCAGCGCCTGCAGGCGGATGCCGTCGTAGAGGGCGAGCAGCTGCTGTGCCCCGCGGATCGGGTCCATCGTCGCCGGTTCGCGGCCGGCGCGGACGTCTTCCTGCAGCGCGGTGCGGACGGTCTCGCGGAACTGCAGGTACGCGGACCGGTAGTAGTCGGCGCCGTCCGTCGACGGGTCGGTCGAGATGGCCAGCGTCGCGGCGATCAGGCGCATGAGGGACGGGTCCTCGGCGTGAGCGGAGAGCAGCGCGTGCAGGAACGCCACCGTGCCCTTCTCACCGGCGAGCGGCAGCAGCGGTGCCGACACCGCGCGGGTCCACCGCATCACCGCGGCGGCCAGCAGTGCGTGCTCGGAGGGGAAGAGCTCGAGGATCTCGGCCTGCCGCATCCCCGACCGGGACGCGACGCCCTCGAGCGAGAAGCGTGACAGTCCCCCGTCGTGGATGACCGCGATCGCACCGTTGATCGCCCGCGTGCGCGGGACTTCCTCGTCGGCGGCGTTCTGGTTCGTCAGTGGTGCCAGCGGGTGCTTCCGGAACCAGTCCAGGAGGGCGCGAGCGCGGGAGGCCCCGAACGCAGGATCAGTCGGGCGACCCTGGCTGAACAGGTCGCTGAACCCCGGAACGTCGTGCATCAGCGGGTCGAGGGACTGGAACGCCATCGACCAGTCCGGGAACGAGCGCTGGGCGATCGGCTCGTCGAGCAGCACCCGGACGTTCGTGTGCCGCGGGTCGGCCCGGACCTGGTCGAAGCGCTCCCGGACGACGTCATCCTCGCCCTCGATGATCCCGATGCAGTTGTCATCGCGGTGCGCGAGCATGCCGGTGATGCCAAGCCGGGTGTTCTTCTCGCGACCGACCGCCAGGATCTGGGCGAGTTCGGAATCCGTGATCGGACGGGTCTGGGTGCTGGTGTAGACGAGCGATCGCATGGTGCTGCTTCCTGGTCGGACGGTCCCCCGGTGTGTGGGAGGCGCCGCCGTGTCGAACCCGAATCGACTCGACGGCACCTCGTGGTCACCGTAACCAGCGGCGACCACCTTCACTGCGACGCAAGACGGTCCGTGGCTGTTCGGCACCCGGAGGATGCCGACCTCTGAATGGAACCATCTGTCCGAGTCCGGCGGTACCCCCACAATGGGGAACGGGCGTTCTCCGGCTGTTCCTGGGGGTTCGCTTCAGTTCGCGCGGTCGCCCGACGGGGGCGTCTCGAAGATGCGCTCGCCCGTCGTCGGGTCCCACCCGATGGTGCGGGGTTCCGCTGATCGCGGGCGTCGTTCGTCCCGCGGGAAGAACGGACGGGCGCTGGGCAGGTAGCTGAGCACCGCGGCGACGACGACGCAGACGGCGTCGATGAAGCTCCAGTCCACGCCGTCGGTGGCGATGGCGAACACTGTGCTGCAGGCACTCAGCCCGGCGATGATCGCGAGCCAGAGACGCGCGTTCCCGGAGCCTCGTCCCATCCGCGTTGCCAGCCACACGAACAGTGCCGACCAGGCGAGGACGAGGACGAGCCCGAGCGACGCCCCGATGATCGCACCGCCGGCTTCGCGCATGGACACGACCATGCCGGGCGCGGCGGCCACGAGGCTGATGACGACGGACGCCCACCAGAGCGCCACGGCGATCGTGACGACCCGCGGTCGCGTGCGCTGTTCAGTGTGCTGTTCCATCAGGTGCTCCCCCGTCGTTCCGCTGCATGCGGCTCGACGATCCTACGGTGACGGCTGACGCGCTTCGGCCCTGCGCGATCGGCGGAGGACGACCAGTCCGACGGTCAGCCCGGCTGCTAGTAAGGCGAAGGTCAGGAACGATGCGAACACGATCGTCACCAGCCGGTCGTGCGGCGCGTCGACACCGAGGAGCAGGCGCAGCATCAGCACCGGCACCACGACGGACGCTGTCCATGAGGCGATCACCAGCACGGTGAGCAGGACCACTGCGCCCCGGTGCGGAGCCGTCCCGGGAGCGATCGTCATGCGCCCATCCAACCAGTGGCCCGGCGCGAACGATCTACGGGCGGTAGTCCTCACGACGCGGCAAGAGCTCCGCCGCGTGGGAATCGATGTACGGCTTCGCGCCCAGCATCCCGCCCATCGTCTTGGCGACCGTCGTGAGCAACGCTCCGAGTCCCCGTGCCACGATGCTCAAGATCTTCATGGTGCCCCCTCGTCGGACCGACCTGCGGTGTCGGCCTCGTCCCGTCACACCGTACGCGGAGGGCCGGATTCCCGCCAGGGACGGCAGACTCTCGGTCCCGTCGTCGATCGACGTCGCGCATAGGCTGGACGCCCGACCGGGGAGGAGTCGCGATGCCGGAGGTCCGTGAGCGAGTGCCGTTGTGGCGCACACCCTGGTGGCACCCTCGCCGCTGGGAGGCGCGGATGTGGGGGCTGCTCGTTGCGGCTGCTGCTGGCGGCGTCCTCCGCGAAGTGGCGCATCCGTTCTACGACGACGGGGTGCGGGCGGTCGCGAACTGGCTCGCCCTCTGCATCCCAGGATGTGTGATCGCGTACGTCGTGGTCGGTCGGTGGAAGAAGGGCCTCACCACGCTGTGGAAGCCGTCGTGGCGCGAGCTCCGACGGATCCTTGTGGCAGCACCGCTCGGAGTGCTGGCCCTGCGCCTGCTCATCGAGGACGACGACGGGTGGTTGTGGTTGCTCGCCGGGGTGTCCGCCGCGCTGCTCGCGCTCGCGGTGGCTCGCTGGGTCGCTGCGCGCCGCGATCGTCGACGTCGGACGAATGCCTACGGGACGGTGTCGGCTGACCCGTACGCGTAGCGCCCGATGGGGTTCGTCGATCCCCTACGCGTCCTGTGCCGAATTGGTCTTCGACGGCAACCGCGATGCCACGAGCGTCCCGACGAGCGCCACCACCGCGAAGGCCGCGAACCCGAACGGCAGCCCGATCGCACTGCCGACACCACCGACGACGAGTGGTCCGACGGCGTCCCCGGTCTCACGCCCGAGCTCCGCTGAACCCATGGTGCGACCGAGCCGATCCGGCGGAGTCGTCCCGGCGAGGTGCGCGAACGCGACGGGTGTCAGCATGGCGACACCGGCCCCGGCGAGCAGCGCCGCGATGAAGACGGCCACCGCCGAGGGTGCGACGGCGACCACCAGGAACGCAGCGGCCACCGCGGCAGTCCCGGCCACCCCCGCGACCCCGGTACCGAGGCGCCCGGCGTCGTGCAGCCGCCCGGCGACGGGCTGCACGAGCGACGACGTCACCGCGAGGACGGCGACCGCGAGTGTCGACACCAGGAGCGGGATACCGACCTCGGTGCCGAGCGCCGGGAGCATCCCGGTCAGCGCGCCGATCGCAGCGCTGCCGACGGCCAGAACGACGACCGGGATCAGGAACTGGCGGTCCGTGGCCGCTCGGACCATCACGGCGAGCGTGGCCCGCTGCCGGGGCAGGGGCACGATCGCCTCGACGGCGACGAGCACCGCCACCGCCGTCACGAGGGCCATCACGACGAGGATCCCGAAGAGCCACTGCGTGCTGCCGAACTGCACCACGAGTGCACCGATGACCGGTCCCCCGGCGTAGCCGAGACCCTTCCACGAGCCGTACCGACCGAAGTACGTCCCGCGACGGTGCGCCGGCACGAGGCGGGCAACTGCGGCGGACGATGCGGGCGAGAACGCGGAGGCGCCGGCACCCTGCAGCAGACGGGCGAGCCCGAGCCAGAACGGACCGGTCCCGAAGACGCCGATGAGTGAAGCTGCCGCGAAGACGACGAGTCCGCCGACGATCACCGGTCGCGGGCCGATGCGGTCGGACAGTGCGCCGAAGACCGGCTTGAGGACGAGTTCGGCGACGTCGTAGAGCGCCAGGAAGAGCCCCAGCCACGCGAGCGTCAGGCCCAGTTCGAGGTGCTCGCCGCCGACAGCCGCGGCGATGCCGTTCGCCCCGAAGGCGGTCACGAACCCCGCGGCGTACAGCGGAGCGAGCCGAGGGGCAGTGGTCGTCGACGAGGCGGTCACGTGCTCACCTTGGCCGACCGCGCTCTGGTCCACCAGCCCCTCGTGGTCGACACGCGGGCCAGCGAACGCCGCGCGCCCTGCGACGAGGCCGGCTGACTCGATCTGGGCCATTCCAGTCGCCGTCGAGGGAACTCCGTCGCTACAGCCGGATCGCCCACTCGATGGTCGGCGGTGCTCCGCCGCCGTGTCGGAGGGCGTAGTCGTCCAACACCGCCCGGCGGACGTCCACACCGCTCGCGAATCGTTCCAGGTGTGTCAGGAGCCATTCATTCTGCCGGCGCCTCGTCGATCATCTCCTGCCACGTCGGACCGAGCACTTCGTCCAGTTCGAGCACGGCAGCGTGGGTGTCACGGCCGTCGAACTCGTAGACCGCGACTCGGCGCGCGGTGAACGCCAGCCAGACTCCTCGTTCGACGACGACGTCACCGGGGTCCCGATCGTCCCGCTGCCACTCGCAGACCTTGTGGAACAGCACCGGCGTGGTGCCGCGTCGGGCACGCTTCCGCCTCCGGCCGATCTGCATGACCACCACCGTACCGGGCGGGGTCCACGGAACATCGCGGTCCTGGCGGACTGGGAACGACGAGCAGACCGGAACGAAGAAAGCCCCCGGCCGGACCTGGTGGTCCTGCCGGGGGCTTCGTGGTGGTGGGCGATACTGGGATCGAACCAGTGACCTCTTCCGTGTCAGGGAAGCGCGCTACCGCTGCGCCAATCGCCCAAGTCCCTGCGTGGACCGGAGTCCATCAAGGTCTTGGAGGGTGGATCTGGAGGTGGGGACGGGATTCGAACCCGCGTGGACGGCTTTGCAGGCCGCTGCCTAGCCTCTCGGCCACCCCACCATCGAGGTTCACGTCTCCGTGAGTACCCGAACGGTGGGATACCCTCTGGTGAGTCGCGGGCCTTCGAGAAGACCCACACTCGAGCGGATGACGAGATTCGAACTCGCGACCCTCACCTTGGCAAGGTGATGCGCTACCACTGCGCCACATCCGCACTTGTCGTTCCGCTGTCGCGGCGACGACGTAAACTCTATACGCACCGGGGCACTTCCACCAAAATCCTCCCCGTTCACCGGGCGTGTCCCCCGAGTTCATGCGGATCGGGGCGGTTCGACACCCCCTGCGGGCAGCGCGCCACACCCGGGCCGCGCGACGTGTTCGATGCACCGCCGGACTTCCGCTAGTATCGATCCGCACGAACAGTGCAGGGGGCGATTGGCGCAGTTGGTAGCGCGCTTCGTTCACACCGAAGAGGTCATCAGTTCGAGTCTGGTATCGCCCACACAGCAACACACACCACCGACAAGAGCCCGACGCAGCAGCGTCGGGCTCTTGTCATCTCATCAGGCCGCAGCACGCGGGCCAGACCACCAGCACGATCGGACGAAGGGGCGCATGACCGACGTCGACCTCGAGTTCGCCCGGGTCCGAGCGGTCCTCGACCGTCCGACCCTGCGGCTCATGTCCCGGCCGACCAGCGCCACGGTCCTGGCCGTGTTCCGCACGGTCTTCGATCGCGACGTGCAGTACGTCCCCGCCGACCGCATGCACCTGCAGGTCGAGGAACACGTCGCGCGCCTGCAGGCTGCGGGTGCCCGTGTGCCCGCGAGCGACCAGCCGGTGCCGGCAGCCAGCGCGCAGGCCGACAGCGAGCAGACCGAGGGCGAGCAGGAGGCCCGCCCGAACGGCCGCGCCCTGTGCCGCGAGTGGGTCGGCGCCCAGTGGCTCGTCCGCTCGAACTCCCCCGACGGCGACGAGCAGTACTCCCTGACGAGCCACGCCCTCGAAGCCCTGAGCATCGTCGACGCGCTGTCGGCCGACCGCGCCCTGATCAGCGAGAGCCGCCTGGCGATGATCGTCGACGCCGTGCACCGGTGGGCCGCCCGGGCCGAACCCGACCCCGACGTGCAGATCCGCCGGATCGACGCCCAGATCGCCGAGCTGCAGGCCGAACGGGAGCGCCTGGAGCACGGCGACGACGTCGTGGCCGTCGACGACGACCGGATGCGCGACGGGTACACGAACATCTCCGACCTGATCCGGCAGCTGCCGAGCGACTTCAAGCGCGTGGAAGAGGCGGTCGCGACGATGCACCGCTCGATCGTCGAGGACTTCCGGCAAGAGGTCCGCCCCATCGGCGAGATCCTCGACGACTACCTGGCGCGCACGGACAACCTGATGGAAGCGACGCCCGAGGGCCGTGCCTTCGAGGGCGCCTTCGAGCTCCTCCGCGACGACGCCCTGCTCCTGCGGCTCCGCGACGACATCGCGACGATCCTGGCGCACCCGTTCGCGCAGGGCCTCGGAGCCGGCGAGCGTCGGGCCTTCCGCAACACCGTGACGATCCTGCGCCAGGGCATCGAGGACGTCCTCGCCCAGCGCCGTCAGCTCACCGCCACGCTCCGCGACCAGATCGTGGCCCACGACGTCGTGCGCGACCGCGAGCTCGACGCCGTGCTCCGCTCGATCAACCGCGGCCTCGCCACCCTGATGGACCAGGGCGGCGCACGCGACCGGATCCCGCTGCCGCTGCTACCGGCGGCCGCCGAGGTCGGCACGCTGCGCGAGCGCTTCTACGACCCGGACGCCGAGTCCGTGCCGCCGCCCATCGAGGAACCCGACGACGACGTCTTCGAGGACCTCGACGTCGAGATGCTCCGCATGCACGGCGGGCCGCTCCTGACCGAGCTGCGCGCGGCACTCCGCTTCGCCGAGGCCGACTCCAGCGTCGACGCGTTCCACGGGCTGCCGCCCGAGCAGCGCCGACCGGT
This sequence comes from Curtobacterium sp. MCLR17_051, assembly GCF_003234395.1. NCBI lineage: Bacteria > Bacillati > Actinomycetota > Actinomycetes > Micrococcales > Microbacteriaceae > Curtobacterium > Curtobacterium sp. MCLR17_051. The sequence goes on along the minus strand of NZ_QKTA01000015.1, from coordinate 75,616 downwards.
CGAGCTCTTCGGCCTCGCGCACCTGCTGACGGGGCGCGACGACTTCGAGTCCGCCGCGCACGTCGCCGAGCACCGCACGGTCCGCCCCGACGGCACCGCGATCACCTTCCACATGCCCACCGCTGCGCTCGACGACGAGCACCGTCCGGTCGGCGACGCACACGACGAGAACGCACAGGAGGCACGGTGAGCGACACGACGCCGGCACCGGTCGACGACACGGTCCCCTACGACGACCCCGCATCCGTGATGCAGGACGACGAGCGTGACGAGTCCAGCTTCGCCCTCTTCGAGGGCGACGAGGGCCGGCTCGACGAGCACCAGCGACGCGCCCTGGTGGCACTGCTGCGGCACTCGTACGTCAGCTCCCGCACGCACCCCGACGAGTGGCGCGCGGTGCTCGACGCCGAGTACCAGCTGCGGTCCCGCCTGAACGACCTGTTCCTCGAGCTGCACGTCGACCGTGACCGCGAGGTCGCCTGGAAGCGCCAGGCCCGGTCGGAGAGCCAGCGCCGCACGTTCCCGACCCTGCTCCGCGACCTGCCGTACACCCGCGAGGAGACGATCGTCCTCGTCTACCTGCGGATGCGCCTGCGCGCCGACGCCCGACCGGGCCCGGACCAGGTCGTCGTCGACCGGTCCGAGATCCTCGGGCACGTGGCGGGCTTCCGTCCGGCGACCGCGACCGACCGCACCCGCGACGAGGGCCGGGTCGCGAAGGCCATCGAGCGTCTCGTCACAGCACGCATCCTGATCCGCACCTCCGACCCGGACCGCTTCCGGGTGGCGAGCGTCGTCGAGGTGCTGCTCCCCCTGGAGCGCCTGCTCGAACTGGACACCTGGTTGCGGACCACCACCGCGCAGGGTGACGCGACCAACCCGGGCGGCGAGCCGACGGACGGGGACGACCCGGGCCTCCCGACTGACGGCGAAGCCGAGACCGACACCGACGACGAAGGCGAGACGGAAGCGTGACCGACACGTTCGAGATCCCGGCGCTCTTCGACACGGTCGCGCAGTGGCGCGCCGAGTCGATGCAGGTCGTCAACTGGGGTGGGTTCCACGGCCACCGGCAGGTCGAGCTGTCCGGCACGGCGACGCTCATCTCCGGCGCCTCGGGCACCGGCAAGTCCACGCTGATGGACGCCTACCTGGCCGTGATGATGCCGTCCGACGTGCCGTTCAACGGCGCCTCGAACGACGCCACCACCGGCCGCGCCCGCAGCGCCGACCAGCGCAACCTGCTCACGTACCTGCGCGGCAAGGTCGACACCCGGCGCGACCCGGAGACCGGCAGCCTGCGCGACGTGAACCTGCGCGGCGACGACCAGACCACCTGGGGCGCGGCGGCGGTCACGTTCCGGAACGACGACGAGCGGCGCTTCACGGTGCTGCGTGCGTACATCGTGCCGAAGCGCGCCCGCGGGGTCGGCGACATCCAGATGACCATGGCGACGGTCGACGACACCTTCGACCTGCGCCGGCTCGAGGAGTTCGTGCCGTCGCGGTTCCACCACCTCGAGCTGACCGGCCGTGTGCCGGGGCTCGTCATCCGCGACACCTACCAGGAGCTCGCGTACACGCTGCAGACCCGGCTGGGCATCGGCGACTCCGGCGGCGGCAACCGGGCGATGCGCCTGCTCGCCCGGATCCAGGCCGGCCAGCACCTGCCGACCGTCGACGCGTTGTACAAGTCGCTCGTGCTCGAGACCCCCGGCACGTACGAGGCGGCCGACCGGGCCCTCGCGCACTTCTCCGCCCTCGACGAGGCGTACGAGGCGATGGACACCGAGGAGCGCAAGGTCCGCATCCTCTCCCCCATCACCGACCTGCACGGCGAGATCTCGCGAGCGACCGAGGCCGCAGCGGCCCTGGACGGCATCGCGACCGGCGCCGAGGTGTCGCCGTTCGCACACTGGACGGCCTCGCGGAAGCGCGATCTGCTCGACGCCGAGGTCGCGCGCAACGCCCGGGAGCGCACGGCATCGCGCGCCGAGGTCGCCGCGGCCGAGGCCCGGCACGCCGCCGTCGAGATCGAGCTGCGCGACGCCGAGGCCCGGCTCCGCGACCAGGGCGGCAACGCGCTCGCCCAGCTCGAGGACCGCATCGAACGGCTCACCCGTGAGCGCGACGCCGTGGTGCGCACCCGTGGCACCTTCGACGAGCGCACGGCGGTGCTCGGCACGTCCGTCGCGACCGAGGCCGACTTCACCGCCGCGCAGCGCGCCTCGCACGAGTTCCTCGGGTCGTACGCCGACGCGCGCACCGCCCTCGACGAGCGCCGCGACGCCCTGACCCGCGAGGAGTACCCGCTCCTCGACCGCGAGCGGTCCCTGCGGCAGGAGCGCCAGTCGCTCGAGCACCGGCAGGGCGCCATGCCGCTGCCGATGCACGAGGCCCGGCTCGCGATGGCCCGTGCCACCGGCATCGACCCGGCCGAACTGCCCTTCGTGGCGGAACTGCTCGACGTGCTGCCCGGCGAGGAGCGCTGGCGCACGGCCATCGAGTCCGTCCTGGCGCCCGTCGCCCGCACGCTGCTCGTCGACCAGGACCGCCTCGGCGACTTCAGCGAGGCGATCGACGCACTCCGCCTGCCCGTCCGCGTGCAGTTCGAGGGTGTGCCGACCGGCCCGCACCTGGACCTCGACGGCGACCCGGCGATGGTCTCCGGCAAGCTCGCCATCAAGCCGTCCCCGTTCAGCACCTGGGTGCGCGAGCGGATCGAGTCCGACCGCACCGACGCCCGCTGCGTCGCCTCGGCGTCGGACCTCGGCGGAGGTGGCCGCCGGGTCACCGAGTCCGGGCAGCTCCGCGACGGCCGTCGTGGCGCGCACGGTGACCGCCGCCAGTCGAACGTCATCGGCTTCACGAACGAGGCCCGCGTCGCCGCGGTCGAGCAGGAGCTCGCCTCGATCGCGCAGGACCTCGCCACGCTCGAGGCCCGCCGCACCGACGTCGCGCAGGACCTCACCGCGCTCGACGTGCTCCGCGCCGCGCACCAGCACGTGGTCGACGTCACGTGGGCCGCGATCGACGTCGACGGGCTCGGGACCTCCCTCGCCCGGCTCGACGAGGAACGGCAGGCGCTGCTCGCCGCCGACGACGGCCTGCGGACGCTCCGGGCCTCGGTCGCCCGGCTCCGGAAGTCCCTCGACGAGGCGGCCGACCGTCGCTCCGCCGCACGGCTGTCCGTCCAGCGGCTCGAGGAGCGCCACGCGGTGCTCGTCGACGGCCAGGACGCCGCCGCCGAGATCCTGGAGCGCTTCGACTCCTCGCCCGGTTCGCTGCCGGACGACCAGCAGGCCCGCCTGCTCGAGGAGACCTTCGAGGAGATCGGCGCCCCGGACGGCGTCGACGGGTTCGACGACGCGACCCGACGGCTGAAGCGCCGGCTCGAGGAGCGCCTCACGCAGGCGCTCGACGGTGCCGCGGCGGCCTCGACCTCGTTGACGCTGACGTTCCAGCGGTACCAGGACGCCTGGCCCGACCCGAACCTCGGCACGGGCGTCGCGTCGTACCCGGACTACCACGCGATCCTCGACCAGATCGTGGCGACCGGCCTGCACGCGCGTCGGAGCGAGTGGCGTCGACGCCTGTCGCAGTGGAGCGGCGAGGACCTCGTCCCGCTCGCCGGCGCCTTCGACCGCGCCGTCGTCGAGATCGAGGAGCGCCTCGAGCCGGTGAACGAGATCCTGCGGGAGCTGCCGTTCGGCGCGAACCGGGACCGCCTGAAGATCCAGATCCGCCGGGTCACCCGCGAGGACGTCACCGCCTTCCGTCGGGAACTCCGCGCGCTGTCGGCCTCGGTCGACACCGAGCTGACCGACGACGTGCTCGAGACCCGGTTCCGACGGCTCCGGCGCTTCATGGCGGTCATCCGGCCCGACCCGGACGCCGCCCGGGGCCGCACCACCCAGCGCGACGCGGTGCTCGACGTCCGGCGGCACATGGAGATCACGGCCGTTCGGTACGACACCGACGGCAACGACCTCGGCGTGTACTCGTCGCTCGGCGACAAGTCCGGTGGTGAGACGCAGGAGCTCGTGGCGTTCATCGTCGGCGCCGCGCTGCGCTACCAGCTCGGTGACGAGACCCGCCCACGGCCCCGGTTCGCGCCGGTGTTCCTCGACGAGGCGTTCATCAAGGCGGACTCGGAGTTCGCCGGCCGTGCGGTCACCGCGTGGCTCCGGCTCGGGTTCCAGCTCGTCGTGAGCGCGCCGCTCGACAAGGTCACGGCACTCGAACCGTCGATGGAGCGGCTCCTGTCGATGCGCAAGCACCCCGAGACGGGCCACTCGTCCATCACCGAGATCGCCCGGGTGGAGCCGGCCGCCGTCTGACGCGGGTTGGGTCTGGTCGCGCGTGTCGGCTGGTCAAGACACCCCGCTCGGGTTCGCCGAGGGGTCACGAACTGTCGGATGGCGGCGCCGCAGCCGACAGTTCGTGACCACTCGACGCGTCGTCGGCGGGGTGTCCTGACGACCCGGCCCGCGCTCTGGTCGCGACCGACAGCGGCCTGGAGGCGCGGTGCGGGCCCGCCACGGGCCTCCCGGCCGCCCTTCCGCCGGTCGCAACACCCCGCTCACCTCCGCCGAGCGGTCACGACGCGTCGCCTGGCGGCGCCGCAGCCGACGGTTCGTGGCCACTCGACGCGCCGCAGGCGGGGCGTCCTGACCACCCGGCGGCCGGGCCGTCAGCGTGTCGACAGGTGCCGCACAGACGTTCCATGACCACTCGCCGCTACGGTGATGGCGTGTTCGGACGCCGCCGCTCCCCCAGTCCCCGCCCCGACGACGCTCCCGGTCTCGGCATCGGTGCCCTCGTGCAGGTCATCGACACCGATCGCGGTGGCGAGCAGTGGGCCGACGAGCCGATCGGGGTGATCGTGGCTCCCGGCGGGAGTCAGATCGGCGGGACACCGCGCACGTGGACCGTCGCCTTCGATGAGCCCGCGTACACGAAGGACGGCCGCGGCCCCTTCGAGCGCGCGACCGTCCTGAGTCGTCAGCTGGTGCCGGTCACGACCGACAGCGGCGAGTAGTCCGGGTCAGGGACTCAGTACTCCTCGGAGCCGCTCTTCATCATGGCCGCGACGGCCATGCAGCACCCGACGCCACCGAGGACGCCGACGCCGATGATGATCCCTGCGATGAGTTCGAGCATGGGTGGTGACTCCTTGGTTGCGTCGGCGTGTGGCTCCGCTCAGGTTACCGGATGCCGCGCATGAGCCGCAGCACCGGCTTGGCCAGGAGCAGCAGGACCACGCCCACCACGACGGCGACCAGACCGAGGATCGTGAAGTACGGGGCCTCGTTCGCCGGGTCGTAGTAGCGGGACAGCACCCCGGTGACGGCGGTGCCCAGCGACACCGACAGGAAGAACAGCGCGACCATCTGGGTCTGGAACTTCGGCGGCGCGAGCTTCGTGGCGACGGACTGGCCGACCGGCGAGAGCAGCAGCTCGGCGAGCGTGAAGACCAGCAGGATGCCGACGAGCGCCAGCAGCGGCGTGCCGTTCTCGCCCGAGCCGGTGAACGGCAGGAAGAGCAGGAACGCGAGCCCCATGATCCCGGTGCCGAGGGCGAACTTCGTCGGGGTGGACGGCTGGCGGTCGCCGAGCTTGGTCCACAGCGCCGCGAACACGCCGGACAGCACGATGATGAAGACCGGGTTGATCGACTGCACCCACGACACCGGCATCTCCCAGCCGAACAGCGAGCGGTCGAGGCGCTCGTCGGAGTAGACCGTCACGACGGTGAACTGCTGCTGGTAGAGCGACCAGAACACGGCACTGCCGATGAACAGCGGGATGAACGCGAAGACCCGCGACCGCTCGTCACGGGTGATGCCGCTCGACAGGATGACGACGAAGTAGCCGATGGTGGCCAGCACGACGACCGCCACCACGACGGTGGGCAGGTTGCCGACGTTGAGCAGGCCGGTCAGCACGGCGACGACGATGACGACGAGCGCGACGACGACGCCGGCGCCGATGAGCGGCAGACGGCGGCGGTCGACGGGGTTCGCCACGTGGCGGACGACCTCGGGCAGCTTCCTCCGCCGGATCGCGTACTGCACCAGGCCCGCGGCCATGCCGACGGCAGCCAGGCCGAAGCCCCAGTGGAAGCCGAGCGAGCTCTGCAGCAGCCCGGTGAGCAGCGGTCCGAAGAACGCCCCGAGGTTCACGCCGAGGTAGTAGAGCGAGAAGCCGGCGTCGCGGCGCGGGTCCTCGCGGCTGTAGAGGCCGCCGACGATCGTGGTGGCGGTGGCCTTGAGCCCGCCGGAGCCGAGCGCGATGAGCACGAGGCCGACCCCGACCCCGGCCACCCCGGGGATGAGCGCGAGGGCGATGTGCCCGAGCATCACGACGATCGCGCTGCCGAACAGGGTCCGGTCCGCACCGATCAGCCGGTCGGCGATCCACGCCCCGATGATCGTGAACAGGTACACCGCGCCGCCGTAGGCACCCATGATGCCGGTGGCGATGCCCTTGTCGATCCCCAGGCCGCCCTGCGTGACCGTGTAGTACATGTAGATGAGGACGATGCCCTGCATCCCGTAGAACGAGAATCGCTCCCAGAGCTCCACGGCGAACGGTGTGGAGAGCTCGAACGGTTGCCCGAAGAAGGTGCGTCCGGGACGGCCTTCGCGGTCCGCGGGGGTGGTACGTGACATGGCGGCCAGTCTGCCCCTGGCCGGGTGGGCACGCCCAATCGTCGAACCCCGCTCATGTCTTTGGAGGGTTCCCACGACCTCGTGACGGCACCGGCGACACGGGGTTGTGCGGCCCGCACGGCGTTCCCGCCACTGTCGGCACCGGTGTCTAGCGTGGACGGTGCAACACGGACACCGCAGTTCAGGAGGACTCCGCCCATGGTCGACACCGCACCCGCCCAGCGCACCACCCCCGCCAGCGGCAGCGACACCGCGCCGGACGTCGACGCGAAGAACGCCGCGCAGCACGCCGCGCCGAACGCCGACGCCGCCGGCGACCCGGCAGCGGGCACCCCGACCGCCGGGACGGACACCGACGTCCGCATCGACGTCGAGCTGGTGCAGGAGCTCCTGCTCGGACGCTGGGCCGAGGACCGCCGGATCTCCCGGCGGCTCGCGCTCGACCCCGCGATGCAGAAGATCGAGGGCCAGCCGATCCCCGAGCACCGGGCACGCGTGCTCGAGCAGCTCCGGACCCTGGTCGACGCCGGGGCGATCCAGCGCCCGTACCCCGCAGAGTTCGGCGGCCAGGACAACCACGGCGGCAACCTGGCGGCGTTCGAGGAGCTCGTCGTCGCCGACCCGTCGATGCAGATCAAGGCCGGAGTGCAGTGGGGACTGTTCGGGTCCGCCGTGCACCACCTGGGCACCGAGGCGAACCACCGCGAGTTCCTGCCGGGCATCGTCTCGTTCGAGGTCCCCGGCTGCTTCGCGATGACCGAGACCGGCCACGGCTCGGACGTCCAGAGCATCGCCACGACGGCCACGTACGACCCCGCGACCGAGGAGTTCGAGATCCACACGCCGTTCCGCGGTGCGTGGAAGGACTACATCGGCAACGCAGCCCTGCACGGGCACGCCGCCGTCGTGTTCGCGAAGCTCGTGACCGCCGGTGTCGACCACGGCGTGCACGCGTTCTACGTCCCGCTCCGCGACGCCGACGGGGCGTTCCTGCCCGGGGTCAGCGGCGAGGACGACGGTCCCAAGGGCGGCCTGAACGGCATCGACAACGGTCGGCTCGCGTTCGACCACGTCCGGGTCCCCCGCACGAACCTGCTGAACCGCTACGGCGACGTCGCCGCGGACGGCACCTACTCGTCACCGATCGCCTCGCCGGGCCGCCGGTTCTTCACGATGCTCGGCACCCTGGTGCAGGGCCGGGTGTCGCTCGACGGCGCCGCGGTCGTCGCCCAGAAGATCGCGCTGCAGATCGCCCTGACGTACGCGATGCAGCGTCGGCAGTTCCCCACCGGTGACGGCACCGAGGGTGTGCTGCTCGACTACGGCCGGCACCAGCGCCGGCTCATCCCGCGCCTGGCGACGGTGTTCGCGCAGTCGTTCGCGCACGAGAAGCTCCTGCGCACCTTCGACGACGTCTTCAGCGGGCGAGAGGACACCCCGGAGCGCCGGGAGGACCTGGAGACCCAGGCCGCGGCGTTCAAGTCGATGTCGACCTGGTCGGCGCTCGACACCCTGCAGGAGGCCCGCGAGGCCTGCGGCGGTGCCGGGTTCCTCGCCGAGAACCGTCTGACCGGGCTCCGCGCCGACCTCGACGTCTACGTGACGTTCGAGGGCGACAACACCGTGCTGCTGCAGCTCGTCGGCAAGCGCCTGCTCACCGAGTTCCGCGCGAAGGCCCCGAAGGACCCGGCCTCCACCGCGAAGTTCGTGGCGGCCGTCGCGGCGTCGAAGCTGGCCGACGCGTCCGGCATCCGCCGCCTCGGCCAGACCGTGGCCGACCGCGGGTCCCTGGCCGCCAGCGTCGCCGACCTGCAGGACCCCCGCACGCAGCGCGAGCTGCTCGCCGGTCGGGTCGACACCATGGTCGCCGAGATCGGCATGCGCCTGGCGTCGGCCGGCAAGGACCGCGCCCGCGCCGCCCGACTGCTGAACCGTTCGCAGCACGAGCTCATCGAGGCGTCGAAGGCGCACGCCGAGCTCATGCAGTGGGACGCCTTCACCGAGGCGCTCGACGAGGTCACCGAGGGCGACACCCGACGCGTGCTCGTCTGGCTGCGCGACCTGTTCGCGCTCGGCCTGCTCGAGCAGCACCTGGACTGGTACCTGCTGCACGGCCGACTGTCGGCGCAGCGGGCCCGTGCGGTGTCCGCGTACATCGACCGGCTCGTCGCCCGGGTCCGGCCCATCGTGCCGCAGCTGATCGAGACCTTCGGGTACGAGCCCGGTCACGTCCGGGCGCCGATCGCGCTCGGTGCGGAGCAGGCCCGACAGGACGAGGCACGTGCCTGGTTCGCCGCCGAGGCCGCCGCCGGCCGGCTGCCCGAACAGGAGAAGAAGCCCCGCCCGTGACGGACACACAGCCGCAGCCGTGATCGACGAGCAGCCGCGCCCGTGACGGGCGTGGCTGCGTCGGACGGCTAGGAGTCGGTCGGCTCCGACGGAGTCGAGCCGTCCGCGGCAGCCCCGCCACGCGCCCCGAGCGCCGCGCGCAACTGCGCCTCGGCGTCGTCACCGGCGGCGGCGGCCTCGGCGTTCGCCTCGGCGACCGCACGCACGACCTCTTCGCGCTGGATCTTCACACCGCGCGGGGCGTCGATGCCGATCCGGACGCCGTCGCCCCGGGAGTCGAGCACCGTGATGACGATGTCGTCGCCGACGAGGATCCGCTCGCCGACCTTCCGCGTGAGTACCAGCACCGGTTCAGCCTAGCGACACGACGGGCAGCCCCAGCAGGTCCACCGACCCGGGCGTGGCGGTCTCCCCCGCACCGATCGCCACGACACCGACCACGGGCAGCCGCGAGGCCACCGAGGACACCATCGCGGCCGAGTCCGCCGGCTTCCGCCCGACGTCGACCACGACCCACACCTGGTCGGCCTGCAGCGCGTCGCCGGTCGCCCGGTCGTCCCACGCGGCGACGGCGAGCACCGCGTGACCGTCCCTGACACCGTCGGCCCGCGCCAGGATCGCTGCACGGCGGTCGGCGGCGTCCGTCGGGCGGAGCGCGTGCCGCACCGCGAAGAGTCCGGCGGCGGCGTCGACGTCGTTCGGCCGCCCGACCAGGAGCACCAGGTCGCCGTCCGCAGACCGCACGGCCGGTGCAGTGGGCCGGCCCACCGGTGCAGGCGAGGGCGCGTCGAGGACGCGGGACGGGCCTCCCGACCGGGTCTCGACGACCGGCTGCGCGACGGCCACCGCCTGCGTGTCGGCCACCGTCTGCGCGTCGGCGGCGGCCTGGAGGCGCGGGTCGACCCCGGTGGGCGCGTCCGGCTCGGCCGGCGCGCGCGTCGGGCGCGGGGCGCTCGGCGTGATCCCGTCCGCCTGGAACCCGTCGAGCACCGACGCGAAGGCGTCGGCCCGCGTCGTCGCGGTGCCGTCGGTGCCGGCGATGCGGGCCTCGGCCGCCTCGGCGTCGGCGAGCAGCGCGGCGATGCCGACGCGCTGCACGGGCGAGTCGGCGATGACGACCCGGGCGGTGGGCTGGTCCCCCGGTTCCGGCACCTCGACGGTGGCCTCGACGTGCGCCTTGCGGAACAGTCCGCCGAAGCCCGGGGTGGTCACGCGTTCGGCCGCGACGATCCGCGCACCCGCACCGAACTCGGTCCGGACCGCGTCGCGGACGGACTCGAGCGTGGCGCCGCTACGCTGCAATCGGGTCGGCGGCACGGACCACTCCCACGGTCTCGATGGTGGAGCCCGCGGCGGTGGCCTCCTGGTACGACAGCACCGGGAGCCCGTTCGACTGGGCGGCGACCATGCGGTGCACGGCCGGGCGGAGCTGCGGGGCGCAGACCAGGACGGCGGAGAGCCCCTGGTCCTCCACGGAGCGCACGGCGTCGCGGACGGAGCCGAGGACCTGCTCGATGCGGTGCGCGTCGAGCACGATCTGGCTGCCCTGCTCGGACGGCCGGAGCCCCTCGAGCATCGACTGCTCGAGCATCGGGTCGATCATGATGACGCGGAGGGTGCCGGCATCGGTGTGCCGGGCGGCGAGGGCCGGTCCGAGGGCTGCACGGGCGGACTCGACGAGCCCCTCGGGGTCGGTCGACACCTTGGCGCGGAGCGTGAGGGCCTCGCAGATCCGGCCGAGGTCGTTGATCGGCACGCGCTCGGCGAGCAGGCCCTGCAGCACCCGCTGCAGTTCGGCCATCGAGAGCATGCCGGGGACGAGCTCCTCGACCGCGGCGGGGTTGACCTGCTTGACCCCCTCGGTCAGGACCTTGACGTCCTCGCGGGTGAGCAGGCGCGCGGCGTTGTCGCCGATGACCGCCTGCAGGTGGGTGACGAGCACGGAGACCCGGTCGATCACGGTCGCGCCGGTCATCTCGGCGGCGTGCCGGAGTTCGGCGGGCACCCACTTGCCGGTCAGGCCGAACACCGGCTCGACGGTCGAGGTGCCGGGCAGGCCGTCCAGGTGGTCGCCGAGCGCCAGGACGCTGCGGGCGGGCGCGGTGCCCCGACCAGCCTCGACCCCGGCGATCCGGATGGCGTACGTCGACGGCGGCAGGTCGATCGAGTCGCGGGTGCGGACCGGCGGGACGACGATCCCCATGTCGATCGCGATCTTGCGGCGGAGCGCACGCACCCGGCCGAGCAGGTCGTCGGAGGCGCCGGACACCATGTCGACCAGGTCGGGGGCGAGCAGGATCTCGAGGGCGTGCACGCGCATCTGCTCGAGCAGGTCCTCCGGGGTGTCGCCGGTCGGTGCCGCGGCCGCGAGTGCCTGCTGCTGGGCGGCGTCGGCCTCGGCCCGGGCGGCGTTCCGGCCGATGCGCCAGCCCGTGAAGAGCAGGGTCGCGCCGACGAGCAGGAAGGGCAGGATCGGCATGCCGGGGATGAAGCCCATCGCGATCGCGGCGACACCGGCGATCATCAGGGCGTTCCGCGACTGCGACAGCTGGGTCGCGGCCGAAGACCCCATCTCGGACTCGGCGCCGGACCGGGTGACGATCATGCCCGTCGACACCGCCATCAACAGCGCCGGGATCTGCGTGACCAGGCCGTCGCCGATCGTCAGGATGCCGTACTTCGACAGAGCGTCGGTGGCGGACAGTCCGTTCTGCAGCATGCCGATCGCGATGCCGCCGATCAGGTTGATGATGATGATCAGGATGCCGGCGATCGCGTCGCCCTTGACGAACTTCGACGCACCGTCCATCGCGCCGTAGAAGTCGGCCTCGGCGGACACCGCGGCGCGGCGCTCCTTGGCTTCCTGGTCGGTGATCAGCCCGGCGTTCAGGTCGGCGTCGATCGCCATCTGCTTGCCCGGCATCGCGTCGAGGGTGAAGCGTGCCCCGACCTCGGCGACGCGCTCGGCACCCTTCGTCACGACGACGAACTGGATGACGATGAGGATCAGGAAGATGACCGCGCCGATGATGATCGACCCGGAGACGGCGACGTGGCCGAACGCCTGGATGACGTCACCGGCGAAGCCCTCGCCGAGCACCAGCCGGGTGGACGCCACGTTGAGGCCGAGCCGGAACAGCGTCGCGACGAGCAGCAGGGACGGGAACACCGAGAAGTCGAGCGGCTTCTTCACGAAGAGCGTCGTGAGCAGGATCACCAGCGCCAGCAGGATGTTGATGATGATCAGGAAGTCGAGCAGGAACGACGGCACCGGCAGGATCAGCAGCAGAATGATGCCGACGATGAACACCGGGACGACGAGCTTCGGCAGGTCCTTGCGGTTCATGCGGGGAGTCCTTCGGTCTGGTTCTCTGCGGTGCGCGGTGTGCGGAGCCTGCGGGGGCGGAGGTCACCGGTCAGGGTGGCGGGGTCGACGACGCTCGCGACCTCGTCCGGGGTGGTCGGCCGTGGCGGCGCGTGCGTGCCGGCAGCGGTGCCACGGGCCTTGAGCGCCATCACGAAGGACAGGACGCGGGCCACCGGCGTGTACAGGTCGACGGGGATCTCGTGCCCGAGCTCGCACGCGGCGTGCAGGGCCCGGGTGAGCGGGACGTCGCGGACGATCGGCACGCGTTCTTCTTCGGCACGGGCGCGGATCACGTCGGCGACCGGACCGGCCCCCTTCGCCACCACCCGGGGCGCGGACTTCCCCGGCTCGTACTTGATCGCGACGGCGTAGTGGGTCGGGTTCGTCATCACGACGTCCGCGGTGCCGATGGCCTGGATCATCCGGTTGCGGCTCATCGCGAGCTGACGGGAGCGTCGCTGCGACTTCACCAGCGGGTCGCCGTCGCTCCGCTTGTTCTCGTCCTTGACCTCGCGCTTGGTCATCATCGTGCGCTTCCGGTTGCGGCGGATCACCACGAACACGTCGAGGGCTGCGAGGACGAGCCCGGCGACGATCGCGGCGCGCAGCAGGGTGCCGGACCCGGCGGCGGCGGCCTCGAGCACGGCCGACAGCGGCAGGGAGCCGCTCGTCATCAGGACCGGCATGAGCCCCTGCACCGCGAACCAGAGGACGAGTCCGACGACGGCGGTCTTGAGCAGCGCCTTCGCGCCGTTCCAGAGCGCCTGGGTGCCGAACACGCGCTTCAGTCCGGCGACGGGATCGAAGTGGTCGGGCTGCGGCGTCATCTTGCGGAAGTGCACCCCGCCCTGGGTGACGGCGGCGGCGAGCACCGCGACCGCGACGACCGCGAGCATCGGGCCGAGGGTCGCGCCCATCGAACCGAGGGCGTCGGCGAGCAGGGCCTGCACGGCACCGAGCTCGGGGTCCTCGATGACCCGCTGCACGGCGAGCAGCTGGTCCTGTCCGGCGGCCGCGGCGTTGCCGATCGCGGCCGGGATCATGAGCGCCGCGACGGCGATCCCGATCCACGCGCCGAGGTCCTGCGAGCGACCGATCTGGCCCTTCTCATGGACCTCGCGCATCCGCTGCTGGGTTGCCTGTTCGGAACGTTCTCCGCTGTCGGACACGTCGTCACCCCCGTCCCGTGATCGCCTCGACGGCGTCGCCGGTCAGCGAGGACACCACCGAGGGCAGGGCCATGAAGAGCGCGCCGGCGAACAGGACGGTCAGGCCGATCTTGATCGGGAAGCCCATCTGGAACGCGTTGAGCGCCGGTGCCACGCGGGTCAGCAGCCCGAGGCCGACGTCGGCCAGGAACAGCACGACGACGAGCGGTCCGGCGATCTGCAGGGTGGCGAGGAACATCTGCGACATCGCGGTCACGAGCATCGACGCGAGCCCGTCCACCGCGAAGGTGCCGGTGAGCGGCACGGCGTCGAACGACCGCACCAGGCCGCCGACGATGAGCTGGTAGCCGCCCGAGGTGAAGAGCAGCGCGAGCGCGGTCATCTGGAACAGGCGGGTGAACTGGGCGCCGTTGACCTGGGACTGCGGGTCGAACGCCTGCGCGAGCGTGAACCCGCCGAACAGGTCGATGAGCGCACCCGCGGACTGCACGGCGGCGAACACCAGGAACACCAGGAACCCGAGGGACAGCCCGACGACGAGCTGGGTGAGCAGGGCGAGCAGGAACGGCCCCGTCTCGAGCGACTCGTAGCCGACGGCGACGCGCGGGGCGACGCCGATGGCGAGCCCCAGCCCGAGGATCACCTTGACGGTGCCGGGGAACGCCCGGTACGAGAACGGCGGCGCGATGACGAAGAACGCGACGAGCCGGACGCCGGCGAGCATGGTCGCCTCCAGACGGTCGGCGTCGATGCTGAGCTCCATCAACCGGCCCCGAGCAGCTTCGGGATCATGTCGAAAGCGACGTGCGTGAACGCGATCATCTCCGAGATCATCCAGTTGCCGCAGACCACCAGGGCGATCGCGACGGCGACGGCCTTCGGCACGAACGAGAGCGTGACCTCCTGGATCTGCGTCACCGACTGGAACAGCGAGATCGCGAAGCCGACGACGAGCGAGGTGACGAGCACCGGGGCGGCGAGCTTGCCGGACACCAGGAGCGCCTGGAGCACGAGGTCGATGACGGCCTGCTGGTTCATGCGTGCCCCCTAGACAACGTGGTAGCTCTCGATGAGCGACGTGATGATGAGGCCCCAGCCGTCGACCAGCACGAAGAGCAGGATCTTGAACGGCAGCGAGATCATGACCGGCGGGAGCATCATCATGCCCATCGACATCAGGGCCGCGGAGACGACGAGGTCGATCACCAGGAACGGGATGAAGATGACGAACCCGATGATGAACGCGCTGCGGAGCTCAGAGATGATGAACGCCGGGATCACCGTCGTCATCGGCACGTCCGCCATCGACTTCGGGTTGTCCAGCCCGGCGGCGCGGGTGATCAGGGCGACGTCCTCGTCGCGGGTCTGGTGGAGCATGAAGGTCCGCAGGGGCTTCGTGCCGATCTCGACGGCCTGGTTGAAGTCGAGGTGGCCGGCCAGGTAGGGCTGCAGGGCGTCGTCGTTGATGTGCCCGAGCACCGGTGCCATCACGAACAGCGACAGGAACAGCGCCAGTCCGGCGATCACCTGGTTCGGCGGGATGGACTGCAGCCCGAGCGCGTTCCGGGTCATCGCGAGCACGACGAAGATCTTCGTGAACGACGTCATCATGAGCATCAGCGCGGGTGCGACGCTCAGCAGCGTGATGCCGATGAGCGTCACCACGGCCGACGACGGGGTGCCGTCCGGGCCGTTCACGCTGACGCTGAAGTCACCGGTCGCGGGGGCGGTCGGGGTCGCCGGGGCGGTGGGTTCGACGACACCGGCGGCGTGCGCACCGGTCGTCGTGAGCATCAGGAACCCGGCCACGACCGCCAGGCCGAGCAGGACGAGGGCGACGAGTCGACCCGACCGTGCCAGCCGGTGCGGCCCTGCCGCGGTCACCCGGCCCGCCGGTTCCGCAGCGCGGCGGCGGCCTGGCGCCAGGTGTCGACCGACAGGATCGAGCCCTGCAGCTGCTGGGCGCTCGGCACGGCGCGCTGCGGGCGACGGTTGCGCGGGCGCATCGGCAGCGGCGCGACGGCGCTGGTCGCGTCGGTCGTGCGGGTCACGTCGTCCGTGTCTGCCGGGAGGCCCGTGGTGGCGTCCGACTGCTGCGCGAGTTCCCGACCGAACGCGTCGGCCGACGGGGCGGGACGCACGGGCAGCGCCACCGGTCCGGTCACGATGGTGAGTTCCGGCGCGGGCGCCTGCCCGCTGGTGAGCAGGTTGACCCCGTGCTCGGACACGCCGAGCACGAGCCGCTCCCCCTCGACGTCGACCACGACGACGCTCGCCTTGCCGCCGATGCCCTGCCGACCGACGACCTCGACGGTCGCGGCACGACGGCCCGACGGGTTGCCCGAGAAGCGCTTGCGGCTCGCGCGGTGCAGCACCCACATGAGGGCGAGCACGACGCCGAGCGAGAGCGCGACGCGGAGGGTGACGACGAGGGTGTCCACGCGCGGGTCAGACCGTTTCGGCGACGTCGAGGATGCGGGTGATCCGGACCGCGTAGTCCTGGTCGACGACGACGACCTCGCCGTGCGCGATGAGGCGGCCGTTCAGCAGGACGTCGGCGGGGGCACCGGCACTGCGGTCGAGCTCGACGACGGCGCCGGGCTCCATGCCGAGCACGTCGCGGACCGACATCCGGGTGCGGCCGATCTCGACCGTCAGGGTCATCTCGACGTTGTTGATCCGGCCGAGGTTGCCGGCGGGCAGGTTCGCCACGACGGGCGCCGACACCGTGCCGTTCTCGCGGATCCGGATGCCGAACCACCCGGCGGGCAGGCCACCGGCGGTGAGTTCGAACACGACCGTGTCCGGGTCGGCCAGCAGCGACGCGGCCGACTCGCGGTTCGCCTCGCCGAGCACCCCGACGCCGAGGACCCCGGCCGCGGCCTCGAGCGACGGACGCAGGACGTCCGTGACGGCCACGATGCCGTGGTCGGTGCCTCCGGCGGCCGTGATCGACTCGAGGTCGGTGAGCACGAGCGCCAGGTCGGCCGACAGGCCGCCGACGAACGAGGCGACCACGGCGTCCGTCGCCGCGTCGAGCACGACCGGTGTCGCGCCTCCAGGCAGGAGCACCGCGGTCAAGGGGGCGGCCGTCGGGAGCTGCGCCGCGAGCGACTCGGCCGCTGCGGTGTGGAGGGTGGTCGTTTCGGTCATCAGTGCTGCTCCGTGCTCGTGGTGGTGACGACGATGCCGGCGAGGCGCGAGCCGTTCGCGCCGACCGCGGCGGTGCCGACGGGTTCGCCGTCGACCGCGATGGTGAGGGGCCGGTGCTGCGGGTGCGGCAGCGGCAGGACGTCGCCGACGGCGAGCCGCAGGACCTGCGTCGGCAGGACCGCGGCCGGGGCGAAGCGCAGGCTGACGCCCACGGGCACGCTCTCGAGCTGCGCGTCGAGCAGGGCTCGGGCGTCGGCAGGCGACACGTGCGCGGCGGCCTCGCCGAGCTGCGGCAGGACGGCCTCGGCCGGCAGGGCCAGCGTGCCGGGGGCGATGCGGTCGCCGACCCGGATCGAGAACGAGGCGACGATCATCAGGTCGCCCTTCTGCGCGGCCTGGGCGAACTGGCTGTTGAACTGGAACCCGCCGACCGTGACGTCCTGCGCGAGCAGCCCGCCGAACGAGTAGCGGAGGTCGTCGAGGGCGTCCTCGACGATCTTGCGGACCAGGGCCTGCTCGATGGGCGTGAAGGTGCGGTCCGGGGTCGGCAGCGGCTTCGAGGCGCCCAGCGCGTGGGACACCCACGTCAGCGCGGCGTCGAGCGGGACCTGCAGCACGCCCTTCGGGGTCAGGCCGGTGATCGGCAGCAGCACCATGCCGGTGAGCGCGGGCAGCGACGCGGCGTACTCGTCGTACGTCGTCATCTCCACCTGCTCGCAGGTGACCTGGCTGACCGCGCGGACCTTCGCCGTCAGCTGCGTGCCCCACTGGCGCGCGAACGTCTCGAAGGCGAGCTCGAGGACCCGGGCGTGCTCACGGGCCAGCGTCGACGGGCGCGCGAAGTCGTACACCTCGGGCGCTGGCAGGGTCTCGGTCACGGGTGCGTCTATCGGTCACCTGTGGGGCACCCGTCAGTGCTGTACCCCGTAGTGGGGCGGTGGCGGCAGCGCTCGTGCGCTCCGCACGGTGCGTGTCTCAGCCCTGCTGCGCTCCGTGTCTCAGCCCTGCTGTGCTCCGTCCTGCGCCTTCGCCAGCGCCGGCATGAGGGCGCTGACGTCCTGGTCGGCGTTCGACAGGACCACGATGTCGACCCGCCGGTTCAGGGCGAGGTCCTGCTCGGTGCCGCCCTTCGCCAGCGGTCGGCTCGACCCGAACCCGACGCTCTGCACGTGGTCGCCGGGCATCCCGCCCCGCTCGACCAGATCGCGCAGGACCCCGGTCGCCCGTGCTGCGCTGAGCTCCCAGTTGGTGGCGTACGGCGCGGTCGAGTTCCGCTGGTCGGCGTGGCCCTCGACGCTGACGTCGTGGTCGGAGGTCTTCAGCACCGGCGCGATGGCGTCCATGATCGACCGCGCCTGGTCGGACAGGTCCGCGCTGTTCGTGCCGAAGTACGTCTCGCTGCCGATCAGCCGGACGATCAGACCGCGGGCGTCCACGGTGAACTGGACGTTCTCGGTCTGACCCGCCTTCGCCAGGTTGCGCTGGATCGCACGCTCGAGCTTCGTCAGGTCGTCGAGCTCGCGCTTCGCCTCGGCGAGGTCCTGCTTGCTCGCCGTCGTCGGCACCACCGTCGACGCGGGGTCGACGTTGGTGTCCTTCGTGCCCGACGACGCGGTCGAGTGGTCGGCCTGGGACTCGTCCGTCGAGTAGCCGGAGCCGTCCTCGACCTGGTCCTTCGTCACGACGGTGCCGCTCGCGGTGTCGATCTTCTGCGAGTCGACCTCGCCGAAGCCGGTGGCGAGCGACTGCTTCAGCTGGATGTACTTCTCCTGGTCGACGGTGGACATCGCGAAGAGCACGAGGAACATGCACATCAGCACCGTGATCATGTCCATGTACGACGCCATCCAACGCTCGTCGGGGTGCTCGGCCTCGTCGTGGGACTTCTTCGCGCGGCCGCGGCCGCGGCCCCGGGGGTTGGCGCTCACGGTCAGGCCGCCAGCTGCTGGTCGTCGGCCGCGTCGGCCTTCTTGCCGGCCTTGCCGCCCTTGCCGCCCGTGTCGGCGCGTGCAGCGGGCGGGACCATGGCCTTCAGCCGCTCACCGAGCAGACGGGGCTGGCTGCCGGCCTGCACCGCGAGCAGCCCCTCCATGAGGAGCGTCTGGCGGTCCGACTCGAGCTGGGCGAGCTTGCGGAGCTTGCCGCCGATCGGCAGCCACATGAAGTTCGCGGTCAGCAGGCCCCACAGGGTGGCGACGAACGCGCTGGCGATCAGCGGTCCGAGCTCGTCGGGCTTGCCGAGGTTCGCGAGCACGTGGGTCAGCGAGACCACGGTGCCGATGATGCCGACGGTCGGGGCGAAGCCGCCGAGGCCCATGAAGAACGCGCTCGCGCTCCGGGTCGGGGCCGCGTTCGACTCGATCTCGTCCTCGAGCAGGATCCGCAGCTCGTCGCCGTCGGTGCCGTCCGCGATGTTCTGCAGCGCCTTCTTCATGAACGGGTCGTCGTGCTTGTCGGCTTCCTGTTCGAGGGCGAGCAGGCCGTTGGCGCGGGCGGTCTCGGCGAGCCCGACGACGTCGTCGATGACCGACGCCGGCGGGGTGACCTTGCCGGTGAACGCCTTCGGCACGGCCTTGAAGCTGGCGATCGCGTCCTTCAGCGTGGTGCTGGCGATGCCGCAGCCGATGGTGGCACCGAACACGAGCAGCATCGGGGCGGGCAGGAAGAGTCCCCCGAGCTCGACGTGCTCCATCTGGACCATGCCGAACAGGGCGCCGAAGGCGAGCAGGATGCCGACGATCGTTGCGATGTCCACGTCAGCGACCCCCGTCCAGCGCGCGGCCGTGCTGCGTGGAGCGGAGCGCGGCGACCGGGGCGAGCGTCGGCTGCGGGCCGGTGTTCGTGCGGGGGGCCTGGTCGGTGCCGTAGGCCATGCCGACGATGCGTGCGCGGTACGCGGCGATCAGGTCGATGACGTCGGCCATCGACTCCCGCACGATGTACTTCGCGCCGTCGACCATGATGAGCGTCGTGTCCGGCGTCTCCTGGATGCGCTCCACGAGATCGGGGTTCACAGCGAATCCGCTGCCGTTCAGTCGTGTGACGACGATCATGGCCCGTCCTGGTTCTCGATCGTCCCGCCGCCGTCCGTGGGGCGGGATGCGGGCCCGTCCGTGGGCCTGCACGGAGGACTATCGGCGGGTGCGACGGGTGCGTTAGCGGCCGTCACTAGCCTGGTTCGGTGATCGATGCCTCGGACCTGCTCGCCCACCCGCGTGGTCGGCGCTTCTGCCTGGAGCTCGTCAGCGGTGTCCAGGACCCCGACGACCCGGCCGCCCTGCAACTCGGCGACCTGCTCTTCTGGGCGGAGCACCACCTCGGCGTCGAACGCGGCGACGACCGAACGCTCTTCGGCATCGGTGGTGCGGTCGAACCCGAGCCGGCTCCGGACCTGGCAGCGGTGGCGAGCGCACTCGCGGCGGTGTCCCTGCCGTCCGTGGGCGAGGACGACGTCGTGGTCGCACTCGAGTCGACTGCGGAGAGCGCGCTGTGGTGGCAGCAGCCCGATGCGCTGGACGCGCTCCTCGCTCGGACGGACCTGCAGGCCGCGCTCCGGCGGCTCGCTCGCTGGGCGGTCGACAGCCCGGTCGTGCGCAGGCTCTTCGACCCGCAGGGCGGAGCATGGACCGTCGAGTTCGACGAGGACGAGCAGCCCCGACGTCCGGGAGCGGCAGAGGCGCTCGCTGACTGGTCCCGGGAACTGCGCCGCGAGGACGCCGAGGGGAACCCGGGGGTGGCCAGCGGTGTGTGGTGGACCACGCCGCCGTGGCCGCTCGCGCAGCACACGCGAGCGCCGTTCCCGTCCGCCGGGCCGCTGGCGCTCTGGGCGGTCGAGGACTCCTTCGGGCAGGAACGCGCCGTCGTCTCGGCGGTGCCGGCCGATGCCACGGCGCGCGTGTGCACCGTCGACGGTCCCGCCGACTGGGCCGCGCTGTGCCGACGCTGGCCGCTCGACGTGACGGGGACGACCCGACGGAACGACTGGGCCGTGGCGACCGGACGGCAGGGTGACTGGGTGCTGCCGGACTGGTCCGCGGTGGCCACCGAGCACGACGTCGTGCACCTGACCGTTGCGGGCTGGTTCCGCACTTCCGGGCTCGCCGTGCCGGTCGACGGCCGCCGCGCAAGCGTCGTCGCAGGGTGGACGCCGGACTCCGCGTACCGGCTCACCGACCGGGGAGCCGGGGACGAGGCCGTCACGGGCGATCCGGAGACCTGGTCGCGTCCGGGCAACGCAGGGGTCTGGCGCCGTCTCAGCTGATCCCCAGGAAATCGCTGCATCCGATCGGGGTGCTCCGGCGGTAGTGGGGGTACGACGTCGAGGACGACGTCGTCCGCACCGGCCCGGACAGGCCCGAAGGAGACACGTCATGCGCAAGACACTCGCCACCGGCCTCAGCGCCGGTGTCCTGTTCGCCGCCGCTGCGGCCGTACTGCCCGCGACCGCTGCGACCGCCGCCACCGGCGAGGCGACGCTCTCGGTCCTCCACGCCGTCCCCGACGTCACCGTCGACGTCTACCTCGACGGCGAACGTGCCATCGACGACTTCACCCCGGGCACCCTCGCCGGCCCGATGATGGTGCCGGCCGGTGCACACCAGCTCGCGATCACCGCCTCGGACGCCACCGACGCGTCGAAGCCGATCATCGGCCCGGCGGACGTCTCGTTCGACGCCGGCGGCAACTACACCGCCGTCGCCCACGACGCCGCAGACGGGTCACCCACCGCCACGGTGTTCACCAACGACACCTCGGCCGTCGCGGCCGGCCAGGGACGCCTGGTCGTCCGGCACGTCGCCGCCGCACCGGCCGTCGACGTCCTCGCCGGTGGGAAGGCCGTCGTGTCGAACCTGTCGAACCCCGACGAGCAGGCCCTCGAGCTGCCGGCCGGCACCGTGTCGGGGACCGTCGCCGCCACCGGGACCACCGACCCCGTGATCGGCCCGGCGGACGTCGCGGTCACCGCGGGCTCGTCGACCATCGTCTACGCCTGGGGCAGCCTGGACGACGACAACCTCGCCCTCGCCACGCAGACGATCGCCGACCTCGGTGGCACGCCGAACGGCGTCCCCGCCGGGAACGCCGGTCTCGTGGCCACGAACGACCAGGACCCCCTGCCCCTGGTCGGCGCAGCGGCGGCCGCACTGGCCGCCGCTGCCGCGATCGGGGCCGTGGTGCTCCGCCGCCGGCACGCAGCGACCCGCCGCTGAACGTGCCACGCCCCGTGCGGTCCGCCACGGTGACGCTCGTCGTCGCCGTGGCGGCCGCCGCCCTGACCGGGTGCTCGTCGGCCGGGACCACCCCCGGCGGGCAGCCGTCCGTCCTGCCGACCACCACCCCCACACCGGTCCCGTCGGCGTTCTCGACCGAGGTCCCGCAGCAGGCCGCCACGATCCCCCCGGTCCGGGACGCCCCCGCCCCCACCACCATCACGGTCGACCACGCCGGCATCCGCGCGCCGATCCGCCCCGAGGGGGTCGACGAGGACGGCGCGATGGCGCTGCCGCCCGACCCGGCGACCGCAGGCTGGTACCGGTTCGGTGCCGCACCGTCGTCCACCGAGGGCACCGTCGTGATCGCGGCCCACGTCGACGCGGTCGGCTACGGCATCGGCCCGTTCTCCCGGCTCGGCGACGCCCCGACCGGCACCCGGGTCACCCTGACCGACTCGGACGGTGCCGAGACCGCGTGGCGGATCGACTCCGTCAGCATGCTCGAGAAGCAGGGACTCCCCTGGGGCGAGGTGTTCCGTGACGACGGACCACGACGGCTCGTCCTGGTGACCTGCGGCGGGACGTTCGACGCAGCCACCGGACACTACGAGAGCAACCTCGTCGTCACCGCGGTCCCGGCCTGACCGTGGCGACGATCCGCCCCCTACGATCGGATCGTGGTCGACGACGACCGCGCCAGCGACAGGAAGACGTGACGACCATCCTCCCGGACGACAGCGAGCTCTCGGACGCGTTCCGCGCCGGGGGCGAGCACGCCCTGCGAGCCGTCTACGAACGGTGGTCGTCGCTCGTGTACTCGCTGGCCCTGCGCGCCCTGGCCGACCCGGCCGCCGCGGAGGACGTCACGCAGCAGGTCTTCGTGAAGGCCTGGCAGCGCAGCACGAGCTACGACCCCGGCCGCGCCCCGCTCGGCGCGTGGCTGGTCGGCATCACCCGGAACTGCATCGCCGACGCGCAGAACGAGCGCCGACGGCACGCCAGCGCCGCCGACCCGGACGTGGTCGAGGAGACCACCCCGGCGCCGGAACCGGCCTTCGACCTGGCCGAACGCGCACTGGTCGCCGGCGAGCTCGAGCGGCTCGACGAGGTCCCACGGCGCGTGATGCGACTGGCGTTCTACGACGACCTCAGCCATCGTGAGATCGCCGAACGGCTCGAACTGCCGCTGGGCACCGTCAAGAGCCACATCCACCGAAGTCTGGCTCGGCTCCGAACACGTCTGGAGGTGATCGAATGAAGCACGTCGACGACGAGACGCTGGCGATGCTCGCGGTCTCCGACCAGGTCGCCGCGGACGACGTCGCCGAGCACCTGGCGTCCTGCGACCGGTGCCGCGACGAGGTGGCCGCGCTGCAGCGGGTCGCCGCGGTGACCCGGGCGTCCGAGGACGTCACGCTGGCCGCGCCCCCGGAGCACGTGTGGGACCGGATCGCGGCCGAGATCGCCCGGACGCCGCAACAGGCCGCGGCCCCGGCGACCGATCCAGGACGAGCGGCCGAACGCGCATCCGAAGGGGCGCCCGACGGGACCCGGACTGGCGCGCAGCACCACGCCGTGGCACGCCGACCCCGATCCCGTCCTCGTCGTCGCCGTGTCCTGGCGCTGGTGATCGCCGGCGCCGGTGTCCTCGCCGTCGTCCTCGGCATCGGTGTGGCGTCGGGGGTCGTCCCCGGACTCCCACGCGGCGACACCGAGACCGTCCTGGCGAACACCGAGCTCGCCGCACTGCCCGGTTGGTCGGGGACGACCGGTCGCGCCGAACTCGAACGGGATCAGGACGGCAGGGTGACCCTGCTCGTCGACCTGCACGGTGAGCGCGGTCGCTCCGGCACCGGTCCGCTCCGTGAGGTCTGGATGATGCGGTCGGACCTCGGCGGACTGGTGAGCGTCGGCTACCTCGACGGCGACCAGGGCCGCTTCACGGTGCCCGACGGCGTCGACACCGCGGAGTTCCCCGTGGTGGACGTCTCGGCCGAGGCCGACGACGGTGATCCGGCGCACTCCGGTGACTCCATCGTCCGAGGCACCCTGACCGATCCCTGAGCAGTTTCGTCCCCCGAAATTCCCAACTGTGACGTATTCGAGACCTCAGGACGCGCAACGGGTGTCGATCTTCCACTGCTTTATCTCATGAGCGTGTTAGCGTAGCGCGCATGACCGACACCACCACCGTCGTCTCGCCGGCATCTCCGGCGACCGCAGCACCCCTCCGTGAGGTCGGCGCCCTGATCCGGGGCGCCCGCAAGGGCCGCAGCATGACGCAGGCCCAGCTCGCCGAACGCGTCGGCACCAGCCAGAGCGCCATCAACCGCATCGAGCAGGGCGGGCAGAACCTGTCCCTCGAGATGCTCACCCGCATCAGCGACGCCCTCGACCAGCAGATCGTCTCGATCGGCGGCGCCCCGCAACGTGCCCACCTGCGCGTGCAGGGCGGCCGGAAGCTCAGCGGCTCCATCGCGGTGAACTCGAGCAAGAACGCCGCCGTGGCACTGCTCTGCGCCTCGCTGCTCAACCGCGGCGTGACCCGGCTGCACAAGGTCGCCCGGATCGTCGAGGTCGACCGCATCATCGACGTGCTCCGCAGCCTCGGTGCGAGCGTCACCTGGTCGGAGGACGGCGAGACCCTCGAGATCGTCGCCCCCGACGACCTGCACCTCGACGCGATCGACGCCGACGCCGCCCGCCGCACCCGCAGCGTGCTCATGTTCCTCGGCCCGCTCAGCGGCCGGTACGAGTCCTTCCGCCTGCCCTACGCCGGCGGCTGCGACCTCGGCACCCGCACGGTCGAGCCGCACCTCATCGCGCTCCGCCCGTTCGGCGTGGACGTCGAGGCGACCTCCGGCTGGTACGAGGTCGACGTCGCGAACCAGGCCGTCCCCACCAAGTCGGTCGTGCTCACCGAGCGCGGCGACACCGTGACCGAAAACGCGATCCTGGCCGCCGCGGCCCGCGACGGCGAGACCGTCATCCGGAACGCCAGCCCCAACTACATGGTGCAGGACCTCTGCTTCTTCCTCGAGCTCCTCGGGGTGCAGATCGAGGGCATCGGCACCACCACGCTCCGCATCACCGGCAAGAGCAAGATCGACGAGGTCGTGGACTACTGGCCGAGCGAGGACCCGGTCGAGGCGATGAGCCTGCTGACCGCCGGCATCGTCACCGCGTCGACCCTCACCGTGACCCGGGCGCCGATCGAGTTCCTCGAGATCGAGCTCGCGACCCTGGCCGAGATGGGCCTGCGCTTCGACGTCAGCGAGGAGTACGCAGCCGCCAACGGCCGCACCCGTCTCGTCGACATCACGGTGCACCCATCCGAGCTGCACGCGCCGATCGACAAGATCCACGCGATGCCGTTCCCCGGCCTGAACATCGACAACCTGCCGTTCTTCGTCGTGATCGCGGCCATGGCCGAGGGCACCACGCTCGTGCACGACTGGGTCTACGAGGGCCGGGCGATCCACCTGCTCGACCTCACCCGCCTGGGCGCGAGCGTCACCCTGCGTGACCCGCACCGCCTCGACGTCACCGGCCCGACGCACTTCTCCGGGGCCGAGATCAGCTGCCCGCCGGCACTGCGGCCCGCCGTGGTGATCCTGCTGGCGATGCTCGCGGCGAAGGGCGAGAGCGTCCTGCGCAACGTCGGCATCATCGCCCGTGGCTACGAGCAGCTGCAGGAGCGCCTCAACTCGCTCGGCGCGTCCATCGAGACGTTCCACGACTGACGCTGAACCCCCGCAAGACACCGGTGTTCGCCGGTTGAACACGCGCAAACCGCGGTTCAGCACGCGAACACCGGTGTTTTGCGTTTCCCCCGACCGGCCCGTCCCCGCAAGTGGGGACGGGCCGTCACCCGTTCTGCGGGGTCCCCACGGGCCTCCAGGCCGATGCCCAGGAGCGCTCCATGCGCCGCCCAGCCCGACCGTGCTGGATGGGCAGATGGCCACGAGATCACTCCTGACCGTCCCCCTGCTCATCACCGTCGCGGCCGCCGCGGCGGCCTGGCTGGTGCTCGGCCCCGCCGCAGCGCTCGCCTTCGTCGCCCTCGCGTTCCTCGAGATCGCGATGGCCGCGGACTCGTCCGTGCCGATGGCCGGCATCGCCGGCCGACTGCACTCCCCCGCCCGGCGGCTGTTCCTGTCGCTCGGGATCGTCGCGGGCGTGCTCGCGATGCGCCTGCTCCTGCCGCCGGCCGCCGTCGCGGTCGGTGACGCGACCGACCCGGCCAGCTCGGTGGAGGAAGCCGTCTTCGCGCCCGGCTCGTTCTCCGCGCACCTGGCCGAGGTGCGTCCGGCCCTCGCCGCCTTCGGCGCCGCGTTCATCTGGCAGGTCTTCGCCGAGTACCTGTTCAACACCGACCGCGCGTCCCGCAGGTCGTGGCTGGGCAGCCTGGAGGCGCGGCTCGCCTCCGTCGCACGACCGCGCGTCTGGTCGCTGGTCACCGCTGCGACGGGGGTCGTCGTGACCTCCGTGCTCGTCGGGTCGCGTTCCGGCTGGGCCGCCGGTGCGCTGTTGCCGGTCGCGCTCGGTGGGGTGGCCGGCCTCGCCGCGTACCTCGTGTCGAAGCGGACCGCGGCGTGGGCGCTTCGCGGTGGCCCCGGCGGCGGGTCGGACACGGCGTCGATCGGCGTGGGCCGGGGAGCCTGGCGCATCCACCTGTACGCGTCGACGGTCGTGTTCGAGCGGGGGCTCGTCGTGTTCATGCTGTTCGAAATCCTCGACGGCGTGTACAGCCTGTCGGGGTCCGGGCCGCTCGGGTCGGACGGGCTCGGGGCGCTCGAGCAGGCCGCCGTCGCCATCGGGGCGATCGGGGTGGGCGCGGTGTTCCTGGCCCGCCTGACCTCGCGGGTCGACCAGGCTGCGGGGCTCAAGCGGCTGCGATATCTGAAGGCCGGGGCGGCGTACGTGCTCGGGGTGCTGTCGGTGCTGCTGTGGGCGAGTCTGCTCGTGCCGATCCCGGGCGTCGTCGTGGGGTGGTTCGGCACCGTCGTGATCGGGTCCGCGCTGGTGAGTTCCCTGCCGTGGCGCGCGTGGTGGCGGCGGGTGGTGCGGCGGCCGCGGGCGGTGTGAGCGGGCGCTCGTGACGCGTCGTCCGCTGTGGTGCGGCGAGTCGTTCGGCTGTGCGCGGCGCGTCGTCCGGCTGTGTGCGGCGCGTCGTCCGGCTGTTCTGGAAGGATCCACCGTGGATCGGCGTTGACTGGCGGGTCGGACGACGATCGGAGTGCACGTGCTGGGACCGGAACTGGTGGTCGTGCTCGGCCTCGCCATCGCACTGACGGCGGCCGTGGCCGACCGGATCCGGATCGCACCACCCGTGCTGCTCCTGGTCTTCGGCGCGCTGCTCGGGCTCGTGCCGGAGTTCGCGGACGTCGAGCTCCCCGCCGAGGCCGTGCTGCTGCTGTTCCTGCCGGCGCTGCTCTACTGGGAGAGCCTGACGACGTCGCTCCGCGAGATCCGGAAGAACCTGCGCGGCATCGTCCTGATGGGCACCCTGCTCGTCGTGGTGACCGCCGGTGCCGTCGCCGTCCTGCTGCACCTGCTCGGGATGCCGTGGGGACCGGCCTGGGTGCTCGGCGCCGCGGTCGCCCCGACCGACGCGACCGCGGTCGGCGTGCTCACGAAGATGCTGCCGCGGCGGAACGTCACGGTGCTCCGCGCCGAGAGCCTGGTGAACGACGGCACCACCCTCGTCGTCTACGGCATCGCGGTGGCCGTCACCGTCGGCACGCAGGAGCTCACGTTCTGGGGCGTGTCCGGCATGCTCGTCCTGTCCTACATCGGCGGGGTCGCCGCCGGGCTCGCGGCCGCGTGGATCGGGACGATGGTGCTGCGGCGCGTCGACACCGTCGTGCTCGAGAACCTCGTCACCCTGCTCGTGCCCTTCGCAGCCTTCCTGGCCGCCGAGGCCATTGGTGCCTCCGGCGTGCTCGCCGTCGTGGCGGCCGGCATCGTCGTCAGCCAGGTCGGCCCCAAACTCGACCGTGCCGAGACCCGCCAGCAGGTGCGCGCGTTCTGGTCGTTCCTGACCTTCCTGCTCAACGGCGCACTCTTCGTCCTGGTCGGCATCGAGGCGATGGTCGCCGCACGCGCACTCGACCCCGCCGACCTGCTGCGCGGGACCGGGATCGTCTTCGCGGTCGCGGTGCTGCTCGTCATCGTGCGGTTCGCGTTCCTCAACGCCGCGGGCGGGACCATCTGGCTCGTCACCCGACGCACCGGCGGAGAACCACGCGAGGGGCACCGCGACCGGCTGGTCAGCGGGTTCGCCGGCTTCCGGGGCGCGGTGTCGCTCGCGATGGCCGTCGCCGTGCCGCGCACCCTCGAGTCCGGTGGCGACTTCCCCGAGCGGGACCTCATCGTCTTCGTCACCGCCGGCGTGGTCATCGTCACGATCGTCGGGCAGGCCCTCGTGCTGCCGGCCGTCCTGCGCCGCGCCGCGCTCCCCGAGGACGAGTCCGTCAGCGAGGAACGTCGCTACGCCGAACGCACCGCCATCGAGGAGGCGCTCGATGCGCTTCCCCGCCTCGCACGGTCGACCGGAGCCGATCGTGCCACCGTCGATCGCCTGCGGAAGGAGTACGAGGCGCACCTCGACGTGATCGAGGCCCGCGAAGGGGACGACGACGACCACCCCGCGCTGCAGCGGCACGACAACGCGGTCGCCCTCGAGCTCGCACTCGTCCAGCACAAGGCGAACACCCTGTTGCGCCTGCGGGACGCCGACGAGATCGACGACCTGGTGTTGCGTCAGGTGCGCGCCGGGTACGACGCGGAAGAGGCGCGGCTGGACGGCATCGAATCGGTGGCGTCACCGCCCACATCGTCGTAGGGCGACTCCGGGCACACCTGGTCGAAACGGGCGTACCCGGTCGGTCGTTCCGACCAGGTACGCCCGTTCCGCCTTCCCATCGCACCGGGAACGCTAGCCTGGCCGCAGTGATCCTCCGTCTCTCTCGGTGACCCACCGGTCACCCAGCACCACCGGTTCGCCCCGCCGACGCGCGGGGGTGGTCTCGTGCGCCCGGACGGGGAACTCCACCAGGAGTTCCCCCGCCCCCGGCACACCATCCAGACCACCAGAGGAAGACCACTCCATGACGACCACCGACCGGTCCGCCCTGCGCGCGGACTGCGGCAACTGCTTCGCGCTCTGCTGCACCGCCTTCGGGTTCCAGCGCTCCGCCGACTTCCCGATCGACAAACCCGCCGGCACCCCTTGCGGCAACCTCGCTGACGACTTCTCCTGCTCCATCCACGAGGCGCTGCGGCCGCGAGGGTTCCGGGGCTGCACCGTCTTCGACTGCTCCGGTGCTGGCCAGTTTGTGTCGCAGACCCTCTACGACGGGGTCAGTTGGCGTGACCACCCGGACTCCCGCGCGGAGATGTTCCGGGTGTTCCCGATCGTCCGCAGGTTGCACGAGATGCTCTGGCACCTCGCCGAGGCACAGGACCGTGCGGTGACCCCGGACTCGTCAGACGACGCTGCCTTCCTCGCGCAGGAGATCCGCCGAAGCCTCGACGCCGGTCGGCCGACGCTCCTCGCGCTGGACGTCGAGCCGCTGCACGCTCGAGTACGCGACGTCCTGATCGAGGTGAGCGCCGAGGTCCGAGGCCGGTACAACGCCGGTGCGGACGACGCTCCGGACGGCCTGCTGCGACCGGAGGCGGACCTCGCCGGTCGCGACCTCCGCGCACGGTCGCTGCGCGGGGCCGACCTGCGGGGAGCCACGCTGATCGCGGCAGACCTGCGCGGTGCCGACCTGTCCGGTGTCGACCTGCTCGGTACCGACCTACGGGATGCGCGGGTCGACGGAGCGGACCTGTCCACGGCGGTGTTCCTCACACAGGCGCAGGTGAACGCGGCACGCGGTGACTCCGCCACTCTGGTGCCCGACGGGATCGACCCTCCGTCGCATTGGTCGTCGACGGCGATCGAGCGCTGAGTGAGCTCGGTTCCGGGGCTGACATCCGTTCTCATCTATAAATGTATTG
The DNA here is from genome assembly GCF_003234395.1 of Curtobacterium sp. MCLR17_051. Classification (NCBI taxonomy): domain Bacteria; kingdom Bacillati; phylum Actinomycetota; class Actinomycetes; order Micrococcales; family Microbacteriaceae; genus Curtobacterium; species Curtobacterium sp. MCLR17_051. The sequence continues at coordinate 45,681 of NZ_QKTA01000015.1, read as the reverse complement.
CTACTTCTGCATATGTGATCTACGCTGAGGGCATCCCAATCAACGATCAGCAGGAGGTCACCATGGCCGAGCACGAGAACAGCGCAGAGCACACCGTCGCCGAGCACACCCACCAGGACGGCTGCGGCCACGAGACGGTCCAGCACGAGGACCACGTCGACTTCGTCCACGACGGACACAAGCACGCCCAGCACGGCGACCACTACGACGAGCACTGATCTCCTGATCAGCGCAGGCCCGTGATCAGCACCGATCGACGGACCTGCACGACGGCCCCGACGCACCGCGCCGGGGTCGTCGTGTTGCATGCACGTATGCGCGTGCGCTTACATGAGTCCATGTCAGACGGGATCGAAGCAGCAGCCGAACTCTTCAAGGCGCTGTCCTCGCCCGCCCGACTCCGGATCCTGTCGGCGTTGATCTCCCAGCCTTCCGACGTCGGCTCCCTCGCCGAAGCGACCGAGCTGTCGCAGCCCCTGGTGTCCCAGCACCTCCGCACGCTGCGGCTCGCGGGCATCGTGCAGGTCGAGCGCATCGGGCGGAACGCGGTCTACTCGCTGCACGACGAGCACATCGCGCACATCGTCGGCGATGCGGTCAGCCACGTCCGCGAGACCGAAGCCGACTGAACCGCCGGCCGCGGGCAGACTTCGCTCAACAGCAGTCGCAGCCGTCGCCCTCGCGCTCCCCCGTCAGCGCCGACACCGGCTGCTTGCACGCGTCACCGCGCCAGGCTTCAAGTCCCTCGCGCACGGCGAACACCACCACGACGAGTCCGGCGAGCGGATCGGCCCACCACCAGCCGAACAGGCTGTTCGCCAGCAGGCCGAGCAGCACCGCCGCCGACAGGTAGCTGCAGATCAAAGTCTGCTTCGAGTCGGCGATCGCCGACGCCGAACCGAGTTCGCGTCCGGTCCGCCGTTCGAGGAGGCTCAGGAACGGCATGACGGCCAGGCTCACCGCGGCCAGGACGATGCCGACCGGACTGTGCTCCGGCGACCGGACACCCGTGAAGGTCAGGACGGCATCGACACTGACCACGACGGCGAGCCCGAAGAACGAGACCGCGATCACCCGCAGTGCCGTTCGTTCCCGGGCCTCCGGGTCGCGCCCGGCGAACTGCCACGCGACGGCCGCTGCCGACAGGACCTCGACGATCGAGTCGAGCCCGAAGCCGATCAACGCGGTGGACGAGGCAACCGAACCGGCGGCGATCGCCACGCCGGCCTCGATCACGTTGTAGGCGATGGTCGCCGCGACGATCCACCGGATCCGTCGCCGGAGCACGCCGACACGAGCCGGTGCGAGCGACACCGCGGCCGTGGTCACCGCTCGACCTCGCATCCGTCGTCGTCGGCAACGTCCACCGCGAGCACCACGTCGACCAGGGACTCGAGCGCGCGGGTGAGGTTGCGGTCCGCGATCTCGTAGCGGGTCCGACGCCCCTCGGGCACGGCGACGACGATCCCGCAGCCGCGCAGGCACGCCAGGTGGTTCGACACGTTCGTCCGCGTCAGCTCGAGTTCCTCGGCGAGTCGCGCTGGGTAGCCGGGTCCGTCGAGCAGCCGGAGCAGGATCCGCGCACGCGTGGGGTCGGAGAGCGCCCGCCCGAGACGGTTCAGCACGTCGTACCGCGAGGCAATGGTCAGCATGCGCTGACCATACGACGAAGGGAGGACGCGGAGCAAGTGCGGAGGCCCCGCTGATCCTGGCCGCTCAGGGTGTGCTGATCGCCGGCACCGGTGTGAACACCGGAGGCGTGAAGTCACCGTCCTGGATGGCTGTGCTCGGTCCGTAGAGACGGAGGATGAGGTACGAGTCCTTCTCGGGGATCGGGAGGAACTCCGGGTCGTCGGCGTGCGCGTCGACGTCGGCGCTGAGCAGGATCGAGTACATGCCGTTCTCGTCCGGTGTGAGCGTCCGGTCACCGCGACTGTGGCGGTTGATGCTGTTGTGGGCCATCAAGCGGTCGTCCTCCCCGTACACGGTGACCGACCAGAACTCCGAGACGTCCGGAGCGGGGAAGCTCGCGCGGAACTCGCGTCCCCCCGACCCGTTGATGTACTCGTTCGACCCCGCAGCGGACTCGATCTTGACGTACACCGACTCGACTGCGGGCAGTCCCCACTGTCCGACGAGTGTCCCGAAGTCGAAGACGTCCCGGGGCGCGTCCTGCAGTTCGTCACGAGTGCCGAGGACGCCCTTGGAGCTGGACACCGTGGGGACGAGCTCCGTCAGGTGCTGCATCCCGAGTGCTTCGCCGCGCGCGGCGGCGTCGAGCTGGTCGTCGGAGAACTCGGTCCGACCGGGTTCGACGCCGACGGCGTCGAGGCCGACGAGCCAGGCGGCGTCCGCCCGGGCCATCGATCCGTCCGCGAGGAGGAAGTCCACTCTGTGCAACCACGTCGTCGCGGCGGGGTCAGGGAAGTCCCGGACCACCGGCGCCGGTGCGCGGGTGCCTCCGTGCTCCGACAAGGTCTCGAGGGTCCACTGGTCCTGGAGCGAGCGGGCGATCTCGAGGTCCGCACCACCCGTCGTCATGATCCGCCCCATCACCTTGATGAGGTTCGAGTCGGAGCGGATCACCTCGTCCACGCCGTCCGGGACCTCGCCGGCCCAGTCGCGCGCCGCGAAGAGGAACGTGCCGCCGGAAGCCCCACGGGTCCGATAGCCGATCATCGCCGTCGTGTAGTGCCCCATGTCCATCGTGTGCAGGATCCAGTAACGGTCGCCGTCCACGTCCGGGACGCGCACCACGACGGGTTCCGCAGCGACGTCGAACCACCCCTGCAGGTGCAGCGTGTCGTTGTTGATCGTCGGGTGCGCCGTGTACGTGTCGTCAGCGAGGTCGCGGAGCTTCTGGAACTCGTTGAGCCGGACTCCGGGATCGATCGTCGTCTCGTACAGGAACTCGTACGCCTTCTCCATCGAGTACCCGTAGAGGTACGCGTCCCGCGCGGTGTCGTCCGAGATGCCCACTGTCGTTCCCTTCGTCGACGAGACGGTCGGCATCCACGACGGCGCCGACCCGCTGCACGAGCGTCGCAGCGCGCAGACGAGCACGTCTCCCCCGGACCGGGTGAACTCCGACCCGGTTCGGTCAGGGCCGGACGACGACCCGCAGACACGCAGACACGCAGACCCGCAGACCCGCCTGCCCGCCTGCCCGCCTGCCCGCCGACCCGCAGACCCGCAGCGCAGGGGGATATCACCCCGATGGGGCGAGCCAGTCGCCCGCAAGGACCACGATCGTTGCCGGTACCCGCCGCACCGCGGGCGCCACGGACCGAGGGACGGACATGACCAGCGACGTCAGCACCACGACACCCACCGACCAGGACGTCGTCGACGCCTACCTCTACCTGTTCGGGCGCCTGCTCGTGGCCCGGCAGGAACACCACGACATCGAGGTGGAACGAGTCGGGTGGAACCGGATCAAGTACAACCCCGTCGGGTCCGCCGAGTTCGTGAACCCGAACCTCGACGTCGCGTACCTCGAGGCATGGATCGCGGTCGACCGAGACCACGCGGTGCTCCTCGAGGTGCCGGAGATCCACGGCCGGTACTTCACCGTGCAGGTCATGGACGTCTGGGGCGAGGTGATCGTCAACGTCAACGAACGGAACTTCCCGGACCACCCGTCCGGGACGGTGGCGTTCCGCCTCGCGGGCACCGACCCGATCATCGACGACAGTGCACTCGTCGTCGACCTGCCGGGCCCCAAGGCGAAGATCCTCGCGAGGGTCGAGCTGCAGGACACCCCGGACGAAGCCGTCGCGCTCCAACGACGCTTCAGGATCGACGCACCCGCGGGGATCGACATCGCACCGCCTCCGGCCGTCCCCGAGTTCACGAACGCCGAACTGCCCGGAGTCGAGGCGTTCCGCGTGGGCCCGGCCCTGCTCGAGACCGCGCCGGACGCGATGCCGGACGCCCCGCGGTACGTCGCGCTCGTCTCGGCGGTCGCGGACTTCGCCGCCTCGGGGCCGGACGCGGCGGAGCACGTCGACAGGGTGATCCGGACGCAGGCCTGGCCCGCGTTCCTCGCCGGCACCAAGGGCTTCGGGACGCAACGCAACGGCTGGTCCGTCGCGTTCGCCGCCGGCCGGTTCGGCAACGACGTGCTCGCCCGCGACATCGTCGACTACGGCGGACTCTGGGCGAACGTCGTGGACGAAGCCATCTACTACGTGGGGCAGCTCGGCGACGACGGCGCGCTGCTCGACGGCAGCAGGACGTACGAGGTCCGCTTCGCGCCCGGCGAGCCGGACGCCCTGGTGGACGCGTTCTGGTCACTGACGCTTTACTCGGTCCCCGACTACCGGGTGGTCCCGAACGACCTGGAGCGCTACGACGTGAACTCCGAGGCAACGTTCGTGCGCAACGACGACGGCAGCACGAGCATCTGGCTCGCGCCGGAGCGCCCGTCGGACGCCGGCGAACCGAACTGGCTCCCGACACCGGCCGGCCGCGGGTTCTCGCTCAACCTGCGCCTCTACGTGGCTCGGACGCCCGCGCTCGACGGCACGTGGTTCCCGCCGCCGATCGCAGCGGTCGACGCCCGCTGACCGGCTGACGACGGTCGGGCACTGTCGTGCAGGACCTCCTGAACACCCTGATCGAGCGCTCGTCGTTCGGCGTCTGGGACGTGGTCCTCGCAGCCGTGGTCCTCGTCGTCGGCTGGCTGGCCTCCGGGTGGGCACGGCGAGGGGTCGCGGCGGCATTGTCGAAGTGGAGCGGCCTCGGCCCCGGCCCCACCAACCTCATCGCCCGGCTCGTCCGGTACTCGATCCTCCTGCTCACGATCGGCATCGTGCTGACGGCGCTCGGGGCGCCGCTGCAGCCGGTGCTCGCCGCGGTCGTGATCGTGGGCGCCGTCGCGTTCCTCGCGCTCCGTGGGATCGCAGCCAACTTCGGTGCGGGCCTGGTGATCCAGGCGCGTCGACCGGTGCGCATTGGGGACGGGATCGAGGTCGAGGGGATCTCCGGTCGGATCATCGAGATGACCGGTCGCTCCGTGCTCCTCAGCGCGGCGGACGGCCGGACCGTCCGCCTGCCGAACACGATGTTGCTCGAGAACCCGCTGTGGAACGCCAGCGAGTCCGGCGCGGTCCGGAACGAGGTGCGCCTGCGGGTCCGCGAGCCGCCGGACGTCGAGGCGGTCACCACCACGGTGCTCGCCGCGGTCTCCGCGCTCGGCCACCGGTCGGAGCGCCCGCCCGAGGTCTTCGTGCACACCGTCACGCCGGCCTCGGTCGACGTCACCGTCCGCTTCTGGTCGCCCTGGGGTGCCCGAGAGCACGTCCGCTCGGCCGCCGTCCGGTCTGTCTCCGAAGCGCTCGCCGCCGCCGGGCTGGTGTCGTCGGTCTCGTCGGACCCGCCGCCCTCCGCGATCGCCGTGCGCGATGCGCTCGACTGACCACCAGCCGTCCCGGTCCGACACCGGGGCGCTCCCGAACTGGCGCCCGGACGTGCTCGGCCCCGACTACGAGGCATTCCGACTCGACCTCGAGCCGGACGCCGAGGGGCCGGTCGTCGCCACGCTGGTGCGGCGGACGTCGTCGCACCGACCACCGGGGGTCTGGTCCAGCGCACTGACCCGACGGAGCGACCGCCACCCGCTGGGCGGAGCCGACGTCCTGTACGTGCACGGCTGGTCCGACTACTTCTTCCAGCAGGAGCTCGCCGAACACCTCCAAGCGCTCGGCGCGCGGTTCCACGCGGTGGACCTCCGCAAGTACGGCCGCAGTCTGCTGACCGGGCAGACGCCCGGGTACACCGACGACCTGACGGTCTACGACACCGACCTGGAGGCGGCGCTCGCCCTGATGGGGCACGGTGCGTCCGACAGACCGAGGCGTCGTCTCCTGCTCCTCGGACACTCCACGGGCGGCCTCACCCTGGCACTGTGGGCAGCACGGCACCCGGGCCGCGCCCACGGGCTGGTCCTGAACAGTCCGTGGCTCGAGTTCCAGGCCAGCGCGCTCGGACGCGAGGTGCTCACACCGCTCGTCAAGCTCGGCGCCCGTCGGAACCCGCTCGCGCCGATGCCCGTCGTCGACCCCGGTCACTACACGCGCACGGTGTCGAGCGAGGCCGAGGGATCGTGGACGTACGACCAGCACTGGCGCCCGGTGCACGGTTTCCCGCTGCACCCGGGGTGGCTCGCGGCGGTGTTCGCCGGTCAGGACACCGTGGCGCGCGGGCTGCACCTCGACATTCCCGTGCTCGTGCTGCTCAGCACGCACAGCAACCTCGGCCCCCGGTGGTCGGACGCCATGACCCACTCCGACGTCGCCCTCAACGTGGACGCAGTGGCACACCGGTCGCTGTCGCTCGGGGACGACGTCACGGTGGTCCGGGTGCACCGCGCGCTCCACGACGTGATGCTCTCCGAGCCCGCCGTCCGCGATCGTGCGTACGTCGCGATCCGACGGTGGGCTCGGACGATCCCGCTGCACGGGTGAGCACCCCTCACCCTCTTCGGGTGATTGTCACGCGGCGTGACGATCTTCACTGCGCAAAACGGACCAGTGCGCCGTAGCGTGTCCACCACATCAGCCTTTTCAGGGGAAGGCCACACGTGCAGACCATCGGAGAGACCAGGACACCGCCGCGCACCAGGCTCCGGCCCGAGCCCGGCGGGTCCACCGCGCCACCGCAGCCGGCAGGGCACCAGGGGACGGTGCGGCGACCGCGACTGCTCGAACCGCTCCGGCAGTTCACGCGGACGGACCTGCGCCTGCTCACGCTCTGGGCGGTGGCCGGGGCTGGCAAGTCCACCGCGCTGGCGGATTGGGCGGCAGCGCTCGAATCGGACGGTGCCCGCGTGCGGTGGCTCACCGAAGCAGACCTGCTGCTCGACGCGGACGTGCCGCTCGACGGCGACGGAACCGTGGACTGGTGGTTCGTCGACGACGTGAACACCCTGTTCGGCGGGCAGTGCCCAGCACCACTCCGTCGACTACTGTCGATGGCGCGGGCCGACGCGCGGATCGTCGTTGCGGGGCGTTTCGAGCCAACGGGCTTCGGCTCGGTCGTCGACACGCTGGGCGGTCAGATGGTGGTGCCGCCCGCGGCACTGGCCTTCACCGTCGACGAGACCCTCGCCCTCGCGCTCCGCTTCGACCTCGTCCTGCCGGTGCAGGACGCTGAGACGCTGGCGCAGCGCACCGGCGGCTGGGCCGCCGGTGTCGTGTTGGCGATGCCGTTCCTGCTCACCCAGACGGACCGTGCCGCCGCGGTCGCCCGGTTCGGCGGTGACCACCACCAGGTGGCCGACTACCTGACGGTGCGGATCCTCGACACCCTCAGCGCAGCCGACCGCGCCGTCGTCATGCGCGCGGCAGTCGCGTCCGAGGTGCCGCTGGACCTCGCCGTGACGCTCACCGGCCGCAACGACGTCGGTGCAGTCCTGCAACGGCTGAGCGCCCGGCACCTCTTCGTCGAGGCTGCACCCGACGGCGACGGGTTCCGGATCCACCCGGTCCTCGCCGCGTACATGCGGGCCGAGTTCCGTCGCCGTGACGAGTGCAGCGCGGTGCGCAACCACGCGACGGCCGCCGAGTGGTACGAGCAACTCGGCGCCCACGACCTCGCGATGGAACAGGCGCTGCTCTCCCGCGATCCCCTGACCATCGCGACACAGGTCGAACGCTCCGGCAGCGTCCTCTTGATGCAGGGACGCACGACCCTCATCGGGACGGCGCTCAGCGCACTCCCCCTCGGACGGGACACGCTGCCGGTCGCGGCGATCCGGCTCGCGATGGACGCCCCGGCGTTCCCGGACCGCATCGGGGCCGAGGAGTGCCTCGCCCGGGCCGAGTCACTGTTGGCGACCGCCAGCGCGACGGAGGACCGGCGCTGGCGACCGGTGGTCCTGGCGCTCAGCACGTTCCTGATCACGGACGACGTCGCTGCCGGGGCCCGGCTGCGCGAGTTGGGCGAGTTCCTCCGCGGAACGCCGATCCCGTCCCTCGACACCGCCTTGGTCCTCCGCGCAGCGGTCGCCTGGTGCCTCATCGCGACGGGGCAGCGCGACGACGCCGAACAGCTGCTCCGGTCGGTGCAGGCAGCCGCCCTCCGCGCCGGCTACGGATGGCTCTACGTGATCGCGGTGGACGCGTCGGCCACCCTCGCGGTCCGTGCCGGCGACTGGCGGACGGCCAGTGCGCACGAGGAGCGGATGAACATCGTTCGGTTCGACACCACGCCGCCCTACAACCGGGCGACCGCACGCGCGATGCTGCTGACGACCATGCAGGCCTACGCGCGGTGCGAGCCGGTCTCCTTCGCTGCGCTGCACCGCATCGAAGCAGCAGACCCGACCGGCGCCGAGCTCGGGCTGCTGTTCCAGGTGCGGGTGGTGCTCTGCGTCGCGGCGATCGATGCGTCGGCGGCTCCCCGCGAGCCGCTCGCCCGACTCGTGCAGCTCGTCCGGACGGACGGGCGTGCCCACCCCCGGACGGTCGCAGCGGTCTCGACGCGCTTGCACTCCTGGTCGCAGACCCTGCACGGGCCGGCAGCGGCGGCGGACATCCGTCGTCTCGTCGCCGGGATCCTGGGCCCCGACTCACTCGAGGCGAACACGCTCCGGCTGCTCGCGGCCGGGCGCACCGACCACCTCGCATCGGCCGCGGTCGCCGAAGCCGTCGACGGCCGGGACGCAGCGTGGACCGGGGTCAGCGTCGTGCACGCCCATCTCGCCCTCGCCGCCCACGCGGAGCAGCAGGTCCGGCCCCTCGAGGTTGCGAACCGCGTCCGACGGGCACTGGACATCAGTGAGGAGTTCGGCTTCGCCCGGGAGTTCCTGGCGTCGCGGAACGCCGGAGCGGACCTCGTCCGCGCACTCCGTGGCTCGTTCGGCCCGCTCGAGGACTACGCGTCCCACATCACGTCGCTCGCCGCCACGGCCGCGGGCGACACGGGGACCGGCCAACAGCAGATGGCCGTGGCGCTGACCGCCAAGGAGCAGGAGCTGCTGCTCGAGTTGCCGGCCCACCAGACGATCGCCGAGATCGCCGCGAAGCACCACCTCAGCGTCAACACGATCAAGACGCACCTCCGGAGCGTCTACGCGAAGTTGTCCGCCTCCGGCCGTACCGAGGCCGTCACGGCGGCACGACTGCACGGGCTGCTCTGAGCGGCCGGTCCACGACGACTTCACCCGGTTCAGGGGACTCGCCGTCGGCTCCTCGGTGCGATGCTCGGCCTGGAGCAGGAGGTCGCCATGAGCCGATACGAAGTCCGGTTGCCCTACGCGTCGTCGCCGACGCTCGAGGCGGCGTTCCCCGAGTTCGAACTGGTCCAGGTGGCTCCGGCCCAGACCCTGCTGATCGGGACGCTCGAGGACCAGACCGCTCTGCACGCGCTGCTCGCCCGCATCGCCGAGCTGGGGCTCGAGATCGCCGAACTCCGCCAGGAACGGTGATCGGCCCAGGCGCCGGTCACCGTGACGTCAGCGCCTCGACCGCCGCCCGGTTGCTCGTGTAGACGGCGCTGTCACCGAGCAGGTCGAAGTGTTCGAGCTCCGCCCGCGTCGCCGAGCGGACGCGGCTGAACCCGACCGTGACGCCCTGTGCCCGCGCCCACTCGATGGCCTCGCCCGCAACGTCGGCCGCGGTGGTGTCGACCCCGGTGACCGCTTCGCAGTCGATGACGAGTGCGCGTGCCCCGTCGGCGAGTCCGGCGGTCACCGCCGAGTGCACGGCGGACGAGAACACCTGCGCGTTCCCGAAGAAGAGCGGCCCCGCGAACCGCAGGACGACCACACCGGGCGCCGTCGTCACGCGACCGTCCTCGGCCGCGCGGAACACGTCGACCGGCTCGCCGCTCGGCACGAGCACGTCGACCGGCGGGTTCGCCGCCGAACGGACCACGTTCACCAGCGAGAGGACGAACGCGATGAGCACGCCGATGATCGGACCGAGCAGGAGCACTGCTGCGAAGCAGACGGCGGCGACGACGAACTCGAAGCGCCGGAGCCGCCACAGCCGTGCGAACTCCGGGATCCCGAGCAACGGTGTGACGGCGACGGCGACGATCGCCCCGATGGCCGGCGACGGGATGTCCTGCAGCAGCGCGGTACCGAAGCAGACCACGAGCAGGGTGAGGACGGCCGCGACGACGGAGGGCAGCTGGGTCCTCGACCCGGATTGGTCCATCGCTGCGGTCCGCGACGCCGACGAGCCCACCGTGAAACCGCCGGTGAGTCCGGATCCCGCGTTCGCCGCGGCGAAGGCGAACAGGTCGCGGTTGGCGTCCTCGGCGTAGCTGTGCTGCTCGGCGTACCGACGTGCGACGAGCAGCCCCTCGGCCATCGCCAGGAGGGTGAGCGCGACGGCGCTCGGCACGAGCTGCAGCCACTGCTGCCAGGAGATCTGCGGCCAGGTGAAGGTCGGCGGGCCGGCTGGGACCTCCCCGAGGACCGCGACGCCGGCGTCGTCGAGGCGGAACAGCACGAGCACGACGGTGGTGACGACGAGCACCACCAGCGCCCACGGCACCGCACGGAAGCGGCGCCCGACCACCAGGACGAGGACCGACGCGACCGAGATGCACACGGACCAGACGTTCAGGTGTCCCAGACCGCTGACGAGTTCGCCCAGCCGGGGGATGAACTCGTCGCCGCTGTCGACCTTGACACCGAGCATCTTCGCGACCTGGCTGAGCAGGATGTCGAGCGCGAGGCCGCCGACGAACCCCACCAGGATCGGCGCCGACAGGAAGTTCGCCAGGAACCCGAGCTTCAGCACCGCGCACGCCGCGAACACGACCGCACCGATCAGTGCCTGCGCGAGGGCGAACTGCAGGTAGGAACCGCTGCCGGCCACCGCCAGCCCGGCCAGGGACGACCCGACCAACGCCGCCGCTGCCGCGTCGGGCGAGGCGACGAGCTGCCGGGACGATGCGAGGAGGGCGAAGAGGACGCCCGGCACGATCAGTGCGTAGAGGCCGGCGGTGGGTGGCAGACCCGCGATCTGCGCGTACCCGATGTTCAACGGGATGGCGATCGCCGCGAGGGTGATGCCCGCCAGGGCTTCGGTCCGCCAGGAGCGACGGGTCACGCCCGGGAGGATCCGCATCAGAACGCCCCGATCCCCTTGCCGACCGTCGTCACGCCGATCACGAGCAGCAGGACGGCCATGATCGTCGCGTTGTTGACGGTGAGCCAGTCGCGGAGGTTCCCGAGCGGACCCGCGACCCGGTCCCCCGCCACCAGGAAGCCGAGGACCGGGACCCCGATGCTGAGCGAGGCGATCACGACGAACACGACCACCGACCACACGACGGTGCCGCCGGCGGCAGCGCTCGTCCCCACGGTGACGCCCGCCGCCACGGCCATCATGAGGTTCTTCGGGTTGACCGCCGCGAGCAGGAACGCCAGGCCGGCGGCCTTGGCCGGGGTGATCGTGTCGATCGCCGTCATCCACTTCGGCGGCGCCGGGGTCGTCCCGTGCTGCGGTCGACCGCGCCACTGGTGGACGGCGAGCAGCAGCAGCAGCACGCCCAGCACGATCTTGACGATGCCGGCCACGGGCTTCGACGCGTCGGGGTCCGCCGCCGGGATCGACGAGGACAGCAGGGTCACGACGACGACCGCGACGGCGATGCCGGCGACCCACCCGACCAGGAACGCGGGTGCGACGGTGCGTGCACGCGGCGAGAGGAGCATGAGGATCGCCGCGATGATCGGGATCGGACTGATGGCGATGGTGACTGCCTGCGGCAGCATCTCGCCGAAGAGGGACGCGAAGTTCACGGTGTGCTCCTGTCTGGGTGGTGGGACGTGCTCCGCTCGCGCCGACGGCGCTCCCGTGACGTCGGCGGTGACAGACCGGCGACGTCGCCGAGCGCCGGCCGGATCCACCGGGCGTCCGGGTTCGCGTCGACGAGCAGCGCCCGCACCAGGAGCGTCAGCGGGATCGCCAGCACGGCGCCGAGCGGGCCGAGGACCGCGGACCAGAACACGACCGACAGGAACGCGATCGTCTGGTTGAGCGACACCGCAGAGCCGACGATGTGGGGCTGCAGGCCGGACTGGATGACTCCGTTGATCACGGCGTAGATGACGATGACGGCGACGGCGCTCCCCCACCCGTTCGCGAGGAGCGCGAGCACGACCGGCGGGATGATGCCGATCCAGTACCCGATGTTCGGGATGAACCCGGTGATGAAGGCGAGCAGCCCCCAGAGCGCGGCGCCGGGGACCTGCAGCACGACCAGTGCCAGGGCGTCGAGGGCGGCCACGGCGGCACCGAGCACCGCCGTGACGACCATGTACTTCCGCACACTCGCGGTGAACGACGCGAGCGCGTCGACGAGCTGCGGTCGTCCGGGACGGACGCGGTCGGCGATCAGTCGCCCGTACCCGGCGTCGAGCGTCATGAAGACGATCAGCGCGAGCACCACGAGGAGGCCCACGCCGAGGCTGAACACGCTGCCCACGACACCCGACACGGCACCGACGACCTTCCCGGGGTCGAGTCCTGCGAGGAGCGCCTGGACCTGCTCCTGCCCGATGCCGAGGGACGTCAGCCAGTCGCCGAGCTGCTCCTCGAAGGCGTGGATCTGGGCTGCGTACTGCGGGAACAACGTGGCGAACTGGGCCACGGAGAGCACGAGGGCGGCCGAGAAGCCCACGAGCAGCACCAGGATCACGACGATCACGACGGCGGAGGCGAGGCTGCGGGCGAACCCCAGCCGTTCGAGGAACACCCGGGCGGGCTGCACGCAGATCGTCACGACGAGCGCGAGCACGGTCGGGGCGATGATCCCCGAGAACCGTGCGCAGCCGACGGCGACGACGACCGCGGCGGCGAGACCCAGCATGATCCGCAACCCCCGGTCCGGGGTGGATCCCTGCTCCCCTCCAGTCACAGGTGTGGACCCGGAGGTCAGCCCCGGTGTCGGTGTCGGTGACGGTGACGGCGTCGGCTGAGCGTGGTGCTTCCAGAACGGCATCGTGCCCTCTCCCTGCTGCCGGGATGCGCTGCGCACCACCACGTCGGACGCTAGTGAGCGGACGAGGGCGCGGGATCGTCCGTTCCGGGTGAGACCCCGGTGCGCGGCGCCGAGGGTCGCCCGACGAGTTCGGTGGCGGCGACGACGACGAGCGCGGCCGCTGCGGTCGCGACCAGTGTCCGGATGACGACGCGTCCCCGCCAGACCAGCACGCCGACCCGCCCCGTCGTCAGACCACGTCGTTCTGCGGCGGCACGCAGCGATCCCGCGGCGCGGACGAACCACCCGCGCACCGTCCGCGCGGACGACGACGAGCCCGCGTACCACGCGACGAGTGCGACGGAGAGGGCGAGGACCGTTCCGGCGACGGCGGCGCTCGCGACGAAGGCGACCACGCTGTCGTAGATCGTCCGAGCGGCGTTCCTGGGCATCAGGTCAGGGGCGAGGGCGTGGACGGTCAGCACCCGCCTGACCCCGACGGCGACCAGGGTCACGATCATCGTCACGGCGACGCCGACCGCTGCGAGCGTGAGCGCGCGTGCTCGTCGGGTTGCCGTGACGACGCCGAGTCCGATGGTGGCGACCAGGATCCACGGCAGCCACCCGGCCACGATCTGCACCACCGCGAACGCTGTCTGCGCCCGCACCGCGGCGTCCGAGGTCGCGATCACGAGAGTCCGGTCGACGCTCGGGATCCGCGCCGCGAACGTGAGCCCGCGCTCGATCAGTCGACTCTTCACCTCGGCGACGACCGGACCGAGCTGGATGCCGATCGCGCCGTCTCCACCGATGGAAACGGCGGCGTCCCGGTCTCCTCGCAGGGAGGCGACCATCTGGGTGTGCCCGGTCCGCAGGAGGCGGTCCCAGAGCTCGGCGAACTGCTCGGACGCCACGAACCGGTCGACGGTGCTGGTGATCAGTCCCTCGATGCCGGCGGTCGCAGGCGCCTGCAGCGCGCCCAGCGCGTCCTTCGCGCGTGGTGGGAGGTCGAGCTGGGCGATCCCGTCGAAGACCGTTCCGGTGAGCTGCGACACGTCGAGTCGCTCGTTGATCACCGCGACCGTCCTCGATGCGACGAGGGCCTGCACCGAGCCGTCGCGAGCGAGCGGGGCGAACGTCTCCACGAAGGCCTCGGTCGAGGACGCTTCGCGCTCGGCCCAGACGGCGACCACCGTCACGGGGGCGAGCAGCGCGCCGATGACGATCAGCGCGGCAGCGGGGACGGCCCGTCGCCAGCGCCGTCGTGGTCCAGGGTGGGTCGACGTTCCGTCGCGGGCAGCCAACCGAGCACGGAGTGCGGCGTTCTCAGCGCGGAGGGTCGTGAGTTCGTCGGCGGTGCTGGTCATGGATGCGCCCTTCGACGTGGCGTCACGGGATGAGCGCTGCGAGGGCCTTCTGCAGCTGCAGCGCACCGATGACGAGGATGAGGAGACCGTTCAGGACGCTGGTGTGCCCGGCGATCCAGGTCCGGAGTCCTTCGAGGACCGGCGCGGCCGCGGCGCCACGGACCGCGACGAAGCACACCGGGACGGCGATCGGTGCCACGCCGACGACGACGAACCCGACGGCGACCGCTGCACCGGCAGCCGTGCCCACCGGTGCACTCGCGATGTCGAGCCCGGCGATGATCGCGCACGAGGCGTCGACCGGATTGAGGACGAACAGTCCGAAGCCGAGCGCGAACGACCGTCCCGGGGTGAACTCGCTGACCCGTTGCAACCAGCCGGGGAGCTGTGGAGCAGCGGCAGCGATCTGCTCAGGAGTCGAGGCGGCGGCCATCTTCCGCAGGTCCTTGCCGCCGCGACGGAACACCCACACGGCGGTCAGCAGGAGGACGAGCGCGATCACGAGCCGGACCAGGGCGAGCCAGGACGACGTGTCCGTCCGTGGGTGGAAGTCGACCGCGGTGAACACCGCGACCGACACCCCGACCCCGACGATCACACCCAGCAGCCAGCCGGCGGAGTAGGCGATGCCGTTGGCACGGTTCCGCCGGGACAGCAGCTCCGCGACGAGGGCCATGATCGCCAGCGGGCTCAGGAGGATGCCGAGTGCCGGGGCGGTGAGGCTGGCGATGAGTGCGCCCATGGCCCGGACCCTTCCGTCGTCGGAGGAGATGGTGACGCGCCACCCGTCCAGGACCGGCGGCGCGTCACCGGAGGGAGCTCAGCGAGCACCCGTCATGTCGTGCGCGAGTTCGTGTTCGTCGGCCTCGGACAGCGACGTCTGCACGACCGTGCCGCCGAACCGGGAGAGCGCCTCGCCGAACTTGTCCTCGGTGATCTTGGTCGCGTAGACCACGACCGCGGACCGCCCGTCCGCGACCGCGGACTTCACGCGGTCGCGGAACTCCGCGTTCAGGCCGGTCTTGTCCAGGCCGGCGAAGAGGGCGCCGAGCGCCCCGCCGATGACCAGGCCGAAGAACGGCACGAAGAACAGCAGGCCCAGGAGCGTGCCGAAGAGCGCTCCCCCGGCTGCGCCGGCGCCAACGTTCCCGACCGGTCCCGGGGTCTCGACGTGTGTCTTGCCCTTGTCGTCGACGTGCACGAGTGCGAGGCCGGCGAGTTCGACCACGAGGTCGTCCTGCAACTGCTGGATCTCGTCGTACGCGGCGGTGGCTCGGGCGTCGTCGTCGAACGAGATGACGATGAGGTCTGCCATGGTGTTCCTTCCGTTGGGTGGTTCGGTGGTGTCGGTCGTGGTCAGCCGGCGAGGAGCCGCTGTTTCGCGGCTGCGAACTCCGCGTCGTCGAGCAGCCCCTGCTGGTGCATCTGGCCGAGCCGTTCCAGCTCGCGCAGCAGGTCCCCGCCGTCGTCCCGCGGTGCCGGGGGTGTCGGTGGGACGGGAACGGTCTGTTCGGCGTCCCAGGCGTCGGCAGCTGCACGCTCCTGCGCGGCTGCCTGCTGGTGGGTGCGGATCGCGCCGCCCACCGCGCCGGCGGTACCGGCCACGACCGCGGTGCGAGCGGCGAGGCCGAGGAGTCCGGGTCGACCGAAACGTCTGAACAACATGGTCGTCTCTCCTAGCCGATGTGTGCCGTGGCGGCGAGTTCGTTGAGCTCCGGTGCCGGGATGCGCGCGCTCCAGAGCAGCTGCCCACCGCTCGCGGCGAACCGTTCGGCGAGGGCTTTCTCCCAGACGTGCTCGACGACGACGATCGCCGCCGAGGTCCCGGGTGCCAACGAGTCGGCGATCTCGTCCACGTCGTCGTTGGCGGCGAGACCACGAGCCTCGAGCACGATCGGTCCGGCGAGCCCGGGGTCCGTGACGTCGTCGATCTCGCGCACCCGGACGGAGCCGTCAGGAGCGCGACTGATCAGCAGGATGTCGAGGAGCCGCAGGGTGTCCGTCGCGATCAGGTCGGTGAGCGCCCCGAGGACGGCACGGTCCGGCAGGTCGCCGTCGTGGAGGACCACGAAGGCTTCGGCGGGACCGTAGGTGAACGTGCGCACCGCTCACACCGCCCCGGCGGTCGCGGACGTGCGCGTCGTGCTGAGGGCGTGTGCCTTGATGCTCGCGAACTCGCTCGACGTGATCGTCCCCGCGTCGAGCAGTGCCTGGGCCTTCGCGATCTCGTCAGCCGGTGACGTCCCGGCGACCTGCCGGATGTACCCCTCGGCAGCCTGCTGGTCCTGGTGCGCCGCTCGAGCACTCCGCTCGGCCATGCCCCGGCCGCGCGCGATGAGGTAGACGAACACCGTCAGGAACG
Organism: Curtobacterium sp. MCLR17_051; assembly: GCF_003234395.1. Classification (NCBI taxonomy): domain Bacteria; kingdom Bacillati; phylum Actinomycetota; class Actinomycetes; order Micrococcales; family Microbacteriaceae; genus Curtobacterium; species Curtobacterium sp. MCLR17_051. The sequence goes on along the minus strand of NZ_QKTA01000015.1, from coordinate 29,010 downwards.
GGACGAACACGAGGAACAGCACCCACACGGCCTTCCACCACCCGCTCAGCTCGCGGTCCCGGAACAGGTCGGCGATGACCGAGAAGAGCGCCATGAGCGCCGCGACGAACGTGAATGCCAAGAATGCGTACCAGACGATCGCCCAGAACGTGGTCCAGAAGTCCATGGTCGGTTCCCTCCGCGGTTGATGGGAGCAGGTCTACCCGGCCGGCCGGGCCCGCAGGACCACCCCAACGGGGTGATCCGGTCGGCGGGTCTGGCTCACCCACCCCGGGTGATGCCGTGCACGGCGGAGACGACGACGATCCGGGGATGACCACTGACGTCTCGCCCACGGCCGCCGACATCCCGCCCCGCGAGGACCTCGCAGGGATCTTCGACGAACTCGACCACCAGCTTGCGTGCCAGGCGTACCTCTGGGCGCTGCCGATCGTGTCCTACGCCCAGTGGCGGACACAGCACCGCGACGTCTTCGGCGCGACCGACCACGACCTCGTCCGCTACCTCACCTACCAGGACCGGCTCGGCTTGATCACCGCGAACGCGACGACGCCGTACATCCTGAACTTCTTCGACCTGTCCGCGACCGGCCCGCTGGTGATCGAGCTCCCACCCGGCCCGACTGCCGGCGGGATCTCCGACTTCTGGCAACGGGAGGTCGCGGTGCTGGGTGAGATGGGAGCGGACTCCGGTCGAGGCGGGACGACCCTCGTGGTCGGACCGGGCCAGGACGTCCCCGACCACCCGTCGGACTGGACGGTCGTCGAGAGCACCGGTGTGAACGTGATGTTCGGCTTCCGGACCCTCGACCCCGACCCGGATCGGAGCGCGTCCCTCGCCGAGGCGGTGCGCGTCCATCCGCTCGCGGTGCACGCGGATCCACCGACCACGCGGCTGGTCTCCCCCGGTGGCCGGCGATGGTCGGGTGACCAGCCACGCGGCATCGCCTACTGGGAACGGTTGCACGAGATCTACCAGACCGAGGTCGTCGACGAACGCGACCGGTTCTTCCTCGCCGTGCTGCGCCAGCTCGGCATCGAACCCGGCACGCCGTTCGCGCCCGACGACCGGCTGCGGCGCATCCTCGAGCGGGCAACCGTCAACGGCGAGCGGATGGCGCAGGCGAACACCTTCGCCAAGCGGTTCCCGGGAGCGAAGTACTGGCCGGACCGGCAGTGGGACACCGCGGTCGTCCTGACCAACTCGTCCCAGCGCGGGCCCTGGTACGACGAGCTGCTCGAGCGGGCTTCCTGGTTCTACGAAGCGGTGAGCTTCTCGGCTGCGATGAAGAGCACGGTCCCGGGCAAGGGCCAGGCCTACCTCGGCGCGTACGTCGACGCGGACGGTGCCTGGCTCGACGGGGGCGTCGACTACACGCTCACCGTTCCTGCCGACGTGCCCGCCGCCCTCTTCTGGTCGGTCACCGTCTACGACGTCGCCACACGGTGCCTCATCGACAACGAGCAGCAGCGCGGTGACCGGGGCAGTCGCGACGACGACCTCGTGACCGAACCGGACGGCTCCGTCGTGCTGCACTTCGGGCCGACCGAACCCGCCGCAGGAGCCAGCAACTGGGTGCAGACCATCCCCGGGCGGCACTGGTTCTCGTACCTGCGGTTCTACGGCCCCCTCGAGCCCTACTTCGACCGCACCTGGAAGGCCGGGGACGTCACCAGGACGACCTCGTGATCGGTGTCGACGCATGCTCGCGACGATCGGACAGATGCTGCCCCTCGTCATCGCGGGTGCCCTGAGCTCCGTCCCCGTCATCGGCGTGCTCACGCTGCTCCTGGGTGGGCGCGGCGCCGGTCCCGCCGTGCTCTACACCGCGGGGTACACCTCGGGCGTCTTCGTCGTCACCGTCGTCATGACCGCCGTGTTCGGATCGGTGGTGGTGCCGGCGCTGCACGTCCGGGCGGCGCCGCTGCTCGGCGCACTGGAGATGCTCCTCGGCGCCGTGTCGGCAGCCGCGGGCGTCGTGCTGCTCCGCCGACCTGCGGGACCGGGCGGGACCGGAGCGACGAGCCGACTCACCCGGTTGCTCGCGACCGTGCGACCGGCCGTCGCGTTCGCCGTCGGCGCCCTGCTCGCGTTCCGGCCGAAGGCGTTGCTCCTCGCCGGCGGTCTCGGGATCGTCCTCGGGTCCGCGCACGTGCCATCCGTGCCGGCGGTGGTGCTGCTCGGCGGCGCCGCCCTCGTCACCACGAGCACGGTGAGCGGCCCCGTCGTGTTCGCACTCGTCCGAGCCGAACAGGCGCGCGCCGGCCTCGAGGCGGTCCGCGCCTGGATGGCCCGCAACGCCAGGACGGTCACCGTGGTCGTCCTCGTGCTGATCGGGACCGTGTTCTTCGGGAACGGGCTCGGACGCCTCTGACGAACGGGAGCGCGCCGTTCCAGCCCGGGGCCACCGGCCCGGTTCGCTCAGACGTCCGAGAGCCCCCGCCCGGTCAGCGCGTCGTTCCAGCTCGTGCGGCCGCCGGGAGCACGCGACTCGTGCACGCCGTCGTGGCCGCGTGGTCGATCACACCGCCAGCGGTCGAAGACGCTGCAGCATCGGTGGTCGGACTGGTGGTCGGTGTCGTGGTTCTCGCGCATCGCACCGATGAGACGTCACGACGCAGCGTTTCGTCACGAACGGTCGCCGAACTCCCTGCACCACGAACGATGGTGAGCAGGAACGGTCGAGTCCCCCTTCAGCACCCGACCATTCCTGCTCACCAAGCGACCGCGACGCGACGCGAGACGCGAGCGCAGCGACGCCCGCGACGCGAGCAGCCCCCGCGCCTAGCGCTTCAGGTTCGTGAGCTCCTGCAGCACCTCGTCCGAGGTGGTGATGATGCGGGCGTTCGCCTGGAACCCGCGCTGCGCCACGATCAGGTTCGTGAACTCCTGCGACAGGTCGACGTTCGACATCTCGAGCGTCCCCGCAGCGAGCGAACCGACGCCCGCCGAGCCGGGGCCGCCGACCGTCGCCCCGCCCGAGTTCGCCGTGGCGCGGTAGCCCGACGCCCCGGTCTTCTCGAGGCCGGCCGGGTTGGCGAACGTTGCCAGCGCGATGCGGCCGAGCGCGAGTGACGCACCGTTCGAGAACGTGCCGGTGACGGTGCCGTCCTTCGAGATCGAGTAGCCCTGCAGCGCGCCGGCCTCGCGGCCGTTCTGCGAGCCGATCGCCGCGGTGTTGAGCGAGGCGAAGCCGGTCAGGTCGCCCATGTCGACGCGGATGCCCCCGACGGCGAGGGTACCGCCGGCGGTCAGCTTGCCGTCGGTGCCGAAGGTCAGCGAGGTCGTCGCCGTGGTGCCCTGGCCGTTGCGCCCGGTGACGTCCCAGCCGTCGGCGGTGCGCGTGTAGGCGAGGGACATCGTGTGCTTGGCACCCGAGGCGTCGTACACGGTGGCCTCGCGGGTGATGGTCTGGCCGACGGCGGTCTCGGACGGCAGGTTGCCGGCGACGGTGGCGGCGGTGGTGCGGACCGCCGGGGCCGCTGCTTCGAGCGGCAGCGTGATGTCGGACAGCTGGCCGTTCTCGTTGACGACGCCGTTCGTGGCCGGGTAGCCCTGCACGATCTTGCCGTCGGCGGTGACCAGGCGGCCGTTGGCGTCGAAGTCGAACGCCCCGGCACGGGTGTAGACGGTGTCGTTGCCCAGGCGGGTGACGAAGAACCCGTCGCCCGAGATCATCAGGTCGGTGGCCTTGCCGGTGGCCTGCGCCGAGCCCTGCGAGAAGTTCGTGGAGACGCCGGCGACCTGCACGCCGAGGCCGATCTGGGCGGGGTTCGTGCCGCCGATGCCGGTCTGCGGTCCGCCGGCACCCTGGGTCATCTGCGACAGGGTGTCCTGGAACACGGTGGTCGACGACTTGAAGCCGACGGTGTTCACGTTGGCGATGTTGTTGCCGGTGACGTCGAGCATCTGCTGGTGGGAGCGGAGGCCGGAGATCCCGGAGTAGAGCGAGCGGAGCATGGTGCGTCCTTTCGGAGAGGCAGGAAGAGCGAGGAAGTACGAGGAAGAGCGAGGACGAACGAGGAAAGAACGAGCGGGCGTCAGGACGCCGGAGCGGTGGTGGTGATGCCGGAGATCACGTCGAGAGCGACCTCCTTCCCGTTCACGGTGACCGTGGGCACGCTGTTCGCGTACGACACGGCCGAGGCGGTCCCGGTGACGGACTTGCCCGAGTCGGCGTCGGTGTAGCTGACCTGCTTGCCGACGAGGTTCGCTGCGGCGATGCGCATCTGGAGCGAGAAGTTCTCGTTCCCCGTCGTGGTCTGGTTGGTGATCTGCTCCATCATCGCGAGCTGCGTCTGCTGGCCGATCATCTGGTTGGTGTCCATCGGCGACGACGGATCCTGGTTGCGCAGCTGCGTGACGAGCAGCTTCATGAAGACCTCGGAGTCCATCGTCTGGGACTTCTGGGCGGTGGAGTTCGCGGCGAGGGCCGCGGCCTGCGCGGTCGGGTCGACGCTGCCGGTGATGCCGTCGATGGGCATGGTGCGTTCCTGTTCGTGAGCCGGATCAGGCGAGGACGTCGAGTCCCGCGGTGCGGATGGAGGGCGTGTGGGTGGTGGGCTGCGGACGCGGGGTGACCCGCGCCTCCAGGCCGGGGTCGCCAGGCAGCGCACGCGCGGCCGGGCGCTCGTCGGACCCCGGCGCGTCCTGCGGCTGGTTCTGCGACGACAGGTCGAGCGTGGTGCTCACACCGGTGCCGGCGGCGTCGCGCCGCAGGTCCGGCAGGACCTGGCGGACGGCCTCGCGGCCGGCGTCCGACGCGGCGAACAGCTCGACGTGCATGCCGTGGGCGGTGACGTGCGCGCGGACCGTGACCGGGCCGAGGCTGTCCGGCACGACCTGCACCGTGACGACGTGCTCGCCGGGGCCGGCCTGTGCGAGCGAGAACACCGGTCGCGCCAGCTGCTGGGCGAGCGGTGCCGGGGCCGGCGCGGTCGCCGCGGCGGGCGCGGCGGTCGGCGTCGTCGACATGACGAACGGCGTCTCACCACCGCGGCTGGGGGCGACGGCCGGGAGGCCCGGATCACCCGGCGTCGACGCCTGCTGCTCCGTCCCGTGGCCGGCTCGGGAGCCGGTGCCGGCTGCCGGGGCGGCGGCCGCCACGACCGGCGCCTGAGCAGGGGTCACGGTGGCGGTGTCGCCGTCGGCGGTGCGGGAGGCGGCGGGGGCCGCGATCGCGGGAGCGGCGGTCGGGGCGGTGGTCGCCGGGTCGCTCGTGGCCCTGGTCGTCGACGCAGCGGTCGTCGCGGGGGTGGCGTCGGCGACGGTCGTCGCGGCAGCGGCCGGAGACGCGGTGCCGGCGGGTGTCACGGCGGGGGTCGTCGCGGCGGTGGTCGCCGTGCCCGTCGTCGCTGCGGCAGCGGTTCCCGGTGCCGCGCCCGATGCCGGTACCTGCTGCGGGGTCGCCGTTGTGGGAGCGGTGGTCGGCGCCGGGGTCGACGGGACCGGCGTCGAGGGGTCCCCCTCCACCGACGGCGGTGTCGTGGTCGTGGTGTTGGTCGTTCCGGCGGTCGCCGCTGCTGCCACGACGGCGTGTGGGCCGTCGGCGGAGGTCTCGGCGGCGCGGCTGGCCGGAGCGATCGGTGCGGCCACGGCCACGAGTCCGGCGGCGAGCAGCGCCTGCGCGTCGACGGGCGCTGCGTCGCTCGGCACCGCCTGGTCCGACGCGGACGTGGCCGCAGACGTGGACGGCGTAACGGCGGTGCCCGGCGTCGCAGCCGAGCCGTCCGCCGTGCGGCCATCGGTGTCGTCCCGCCCAGCACCACCATCGCCGGGGCGCCGCTCGGTCGCGACGGCGGCGGTCAGTGCCACACCGAAGGACCCGGCAGCCGCGGGGTCGGACGATGCACCCCGGGTGGGCCCGGGTGTGGTGGGCACGGACGGCTGGGTGGCGATGGTCAGGCTCATGCGGCGCTCCCGGACTGCATCATGGACAGCAGCGCGGCGGTCTGCAGGTCGGTCGCGGAACGCGCAGCCGAGGCGGTCGGCGCAGCGACGGCCGCCGGGGCCGCCTGGGCGGGGACGATCCGGCGGATGGTCGCGATGTCGGCGTCGGAGTACCAGTTGTCGACGATCCGGACGTCCTTGCCGGGGCGCGGCGCGTGCAGCACCTTGCCGTCGCCGACGTAGATGACGACGTGGCCCTCGCCCTTCGGGATGATCAGGTCGCCGGGCTGCGCGTCCTTCAGGGAGCCGACCTCGACGCCCATCTTCGCCTGGTCCGGCACGACCCGGGGCATCGTGACCCCGAGGTCCTTGAAGACCGTCTGCACCAGGCCCGAGCAGTCCATGCCCGCGGTCGTCTCCCCGCCGAACACGTACGGGACGCCGAGGTACTTCTTCGCGTCGGCCACGACGTCGGCCCCGGTGGCACCGCTGCCGGTGGCGAGGGTGCCGGCGCCGGCGTCGACCGAGGTCACCGGGGCACGAGTGGCCGTCGGGGTCGCTGCGGCGGTCGCACCGGCAGCGCTCGCGGCGCCGGTCGTGCCGTCGGCGGTGGCGAGGGCGTCGGCGAAGGCCGAGGACCCCGCGGCACCGCTGGTGGCGGACGCGCTCGGGGCAGCCGTGGCCGTCCCGCCGCGCAGCGTGTCGATCTGGGACCGGATCTCCGAGATCCGGGAGAGCACCGCTTCGACGCTCATCGGGCACCACCTTCCGTGCGGCGTCGTGCCGCGATCTCGTCGAGTGCGTTCTGTTCGGTCCGGAGTTCCTCGGCCGCCTGCTGCTCGGTGTGCTTGCCCTCGAGCTTCTCGAGGCCGACGGCGGCACGACGGGCGGCGGTGTAGTCCTGCTGCGCCCGGTCGGCGTCGGCACGGCGGTTCTGCACCACGGCGTCGAGCTCCTCGAGCATCCCGCGGGTCGCGGCACGGGCTGCGGCGACGGCGCTCAGGGTGGCGGCGTCCTGGATGGGCTGGGCGTCCTCGCTGTCGGCCAGGCTGCGGCGTGCGGCGATCCGGGCGTCGGCGGCGTCGCGGACGCGCTCGTTCGCCGTGGCCAGTGTGGCGGCGGCACGGTCCTGTTCGGTGTGACGCAGGCGCAGGAGTCCGGCGAGCGGGAAACGGCGGGCCATCAGGACACCCCCAGCTGCTGCACGAGGCCGCCGAGGCGCTGCCAGGACGCGTCGGCCGTGGCCCGCTCGTCCATGCCCTGGCGCAGGAACGCGTCGATCGATCCCTGGTGGTCGACGGCGGCGTCCACGAGCGGGTTCGACCCGCGCTGGTACGCACCGACGTCGAGCAGGTCCTGGGCCCCGGCTCGGGCGGCCATCACCTTCCGCAGCACGGTGGCGGCGGCACGCTGCTCGGGTCGGGTGACCTTCGAGGCGACGCGGGACACCGAGCCGAGGGCGTCGACCGACGGGAAGTGCCCGGTGATCGCGAGCTTGCGGTCGAGCACGACGTGGCCGTCCAGGATGCTGCGGGCGGCGTCGGCGATCGGCTCGTTGTGGTCGTCGCCGTCGACGAGCACGGTGTACATGCCCGTGATGCTGCCGACGCGGTCGGTCCCGGCGCGCTCGAGCAGTCCGGCGAGCACCGAGAACGTCGACGGCGGGTAGCCCCGGGTGGCCGGCGGTTCCCCCACCGACAGGCCGATCTCACGCTGCGCCATCGCGACGCGGGTGAGCGAGTCCATCATGAGCACGACGTCCTGCCCGGCATCGCGGAACGACTCGGCGATGCGGGTGGCGACGAACGCGGCACGCAGGCGCATGAGCGCCGGCTCGTCGGAGGTCGACACCACGACGATCGAGCGGGCGAGCCCCTCGGGTCCCAGGTCGTCCTCCAGGAACTCGCGCACCTCACGGCCGCGCTCCCCCACCAGGGCGATGACGTTGACGGCCGCGTCGCTCCCGCGCGCGATCATCGACAGCAGCGACGACTTGCCCACGCCGGACCCGGCGAACAGGCCCATGCGCTGCCCGCGGCCGACGGTGGTCAGGGTGTCGAGCACGCGGACGCCGAGCTGCATCGGGGTGTCGATGCGGGTCCGGGCCATCGCGCTCGGGGTGTCGTGGTCGAGCGGGACCCAGGTGACCGGTCCGCCGCCGGGGCCCTCGAGCGGCCCGCGGTCGTCGATCGGTCGGCCGAGTCCGTCGAGCACGCGGCCGAACAGACCGGATCCGGTCGGCACGAGCACCGGGCGGCCGGTCGGACGCGCCGGGGTGCCCGCGGTCACGCCGGTCAGGCGGCCGAGCGGCATGCAGCGGACGCCCGAGGCATCGGTGGCGACGACCTCGACCGCGGTCTGCTCGCCGTCCTCGGCGCCGACCGTGACGACCTCACCGACGCGGGCGTCGAGTCCGGCGATCGTCAGCCCCAGGCCGACGGCGCTCGTGACGACACCGACCCGCTGGGGTGCGGCCCGCAGCAGCGCCTCGTCGAGGCCGCGCGGACGGAGCAGGGTGGCGGTCACCGGTCGGCTCCCGTCGCGTCGACACCGAGGGCGGTGCGGGCGCGGTCGAGCGCCGTGGCGATGCGCGCGTCGAGCATGCCGTCCGGCAGGTCGACGACGGCGTCGCCGTCGCGCAGGGCGCCGTCGGCGACGACCGGCACCGGCAGGTCGAGGCCGGCGACGCGCGCGGCGTCCGCCGGGCTGAGCCGGACGGCCACCGGGACCGTGCGGTCGACGGACGCGAGTGCCCGCCGGACGGTGGCCTCGGCGCCGGACGCGATCCGGGCCTCCCGGCTGCCCGGTCCGTCCGGACCGACGACGGTCGCGTCGTGTGCGGGCCTGGAGGCGCGGACCACGTTGCCGACGATCGCCTCGGCCAGGTCGACTGCCGCACTCGCGACCGACGCCTCGGCGTCCGCCAGGACGGGTGCGACCGTGGACAGCATGGCGTTCGTGGCGGCGTCGAGGACCGCGATCCGGCGGGCCGTGTCGGCCTGCAGCGCGGTGATCCGCGCGGCGTGCTCGGCCTCGAGCCGGGCGCGCAGGGCGTCGGTCTCGGCCTGCGCGGCCCGCAGGCCGGCGGTGTACCCGGCCGCGTGCCCGCGGACGTCCGCGCTCGACGCACGCTCGCGTCCGGCGGGGTCGGCGAGCACCGGGAAGGCGACGCGGTGCACGACGGTGTCAGTCAACGAGCTCGTCCTCCTCGGCGCGGTGCACGGTGACGACGCCCTGGGCCTCGAGCTCGCGCACGGAGCGGACGACCTCGGCGCGGGCTTCCTCGACCTGCGAGACGCGGACCGGGCCCATGGCCTGCAGTTCGTCGTCGAGCAGTTCGCGGTTGCGCTCGGACACGTTCGCGCGGATGGTTTCGACGACGGGTCCGGCTGCGCCCTTCATGGCGGTCGCGAGGATCTTCGAGTCGATGCCGCGCAGCACCTGCTGGATGTCGCGGGACTCGAGCTTCACGATGTCCTCGAAGGTGAGCATGCGGGAGCGGATGTCCTCGGCGAGCTCCGGGTCCCGGGCTTCGAGTCCCTCGAGCACGGCCTTCTCGGTCGCGACGTCCGAGCGGTTGATGATGTCGACCAGGGGCGCGATGCCCCCGACGACCTCGACGCTCTCGCGCGGCGACACGACGGCCCCGGCGCGCTGGCGCAGCACACCGGCGACGATTCCGACGGCCTCGGGGGTCGCGCTGCCCATGGTGGCGAAGGCCTGGGCGACGTCGGTCCGGACACGCTCGTCGATCCCGGCGAGCACGGCACTGGCCTGCCCGGGGCCCAGGTGGGCGAGCACGAGGGCGATCGTCTGCGGCAGCTCGCCTTCGAGCAGGGAGATGACCTGGCCGGGTTCGGCGTCGTCGAGGAAGTCGAACGACTGGCCGGCGAGGTTCGAGGCCAGACGGTCCATCACGCCGGCGGCCCGCTCGGCGCCGAACGACGCCTCGAGCAGCCCGAGGGCGGTCTCCTTGCCACCGCGCTTCTGCAGCCGGCCGCTCATCGTGATCCGGTGGAACTCCGACAGCGTCTGGTCGACGACGGTGTCCTCGACGCGGCGCATCCGGACGATCTCGGCGGAGATCTCCTCGGCCTCCATCTCGGTGAACTGCTTCATCACCTCGGCGGCGCGGTCGGTCTCCATCTGCATGAGGATGAGCGCGACCTTCTGCGCACCGGTCAGGGCACGGTCACTCGGACCGGAACCGCCGCCGGGGCTCGGCATCAGCGCGCTCACACCGGTGCCCGGTCGTCCAGGAGCCCGCGCAGGAGCTCGGCGGTGCGCTTCGGGTCGCGCTCGGCCAGGGCGGAGATGTCCTGACGGCGGCGCTCGGCGGTGATCTCCTCGGTCGTCAGCACCTCGGTGGGGGCGTCGCCGGCGGGCATCGCCGACAGCACGGCGGTCGGCGCGTCACCGGCACCGAGCGTGGCCCGGTCGTCGACGCCGTCCATCGCGAGGGGCAGCTGGAACGTCTCACCGGCGAAGGCGTCGAGCTCGCCGAGGTCGACGGCCTCGCGCTCCTGCTTCCGGTTGCGGCGGGCGACGAAGAACATGATCGCGATGACGGCGAGGACGATGCCGATCACGATGCCCGCGGTGCGGATCGACGACCACAGTGCTTCCTGCTGGTCGGCCTTCTGCTGGGCCTCGAGGGCCTTCGCGGCCTGGTCGGAGGCGCTCGTGTCGAAGTCCATCATCGCGACCTTGACCTGGTCGCCACGGTTCTGGTCGACCCCCGCGGCGGCGGACACCAGGTCGTTGATGCTCTGCAGGTTCGCGTTCTGCACGGCGTCGGCCTTCGAGTTCAGCGCGACCGAGATGGTCTGCCGGTCGAGCCCGCCCGAGGGGATCTGCGTGGTCTCCGTGGTGTGGTCGACGGCGTTGTTCTTCGTCGCCGACTCGTTCTTGTACCCGTCGTCGCCGGCGCCGCTCGTCGCGGTGCCGTTCGGGACGGCGATGTTGTCCGGACCGAGGACCCCCGTCGCGCCGCTCCCCGCGCCGGAGCCGGCGCCGTACTCCTCGGTGGTGCTCGACTCGTTCAGTGCGACCGGACCCGAGGTCGGGCTCGTGTAGCTCTCGGACGTCCGGGTGCCGGACTCCTGGTTCATCGTCCCGGACACCACGACGGTCGCGTTGCCGACGCCGAGCGTCGTGTCGAGCAGGTCCTGGATCTTCTTGCTCGTCGCCGCGTCGTAGTCGGCGGCCTGGTCCGCGCCGCTCCCGGTCGCACCGGTGCCGACGGCGGACAGGGTCTGGCCCTTCGCGTCGACGACCGAGACGTCGGTGGGCTGCATGCCCTCGACCGAGGCGCTCGTCAGGTGCACGATGGCCTGCACCTGGTCGGTGCTGAGCTGCGTGCCGTTCTCGGTCGCGATGAACACCGACGCGGTCGGGTCCTTCTCCTCGGAGACGAACACCGACTTCTCCGGGATCGCGAGCTGCACGGTGGCGGTCTGCACGCCGTCCATCGCGCCGATGGTCTTGGCGAGCTCGCCCTCCATCGCGCGCTTGTAGGTGACGTCCTGCTGGAACTCCGAGCTCGTCACGCCCATCTTGTCGAGCAGCGAGTAGCCACCCTCGTTCGACGACGGCAGGCCGTTCGACGCCGCCTTGAGCCGCTCCGAGTACACCTGCGCCTGCGGCACGAGGATCGTCGCGCCGCCGTCGGTGAGCTGGAACGGCACACCGTCGGTCTGCAGCTGGTCCGTGATGGAGCTCGCGTCGGCCGCGGCGAGCCCGGTGAAGAGCGGCGCGTAGGACGCCTTGCCGAGCCAGGACGCGAGGGCGATCCCACCGAGCACGAGCGCCGCGATCGCCAGGATCGCGATGGTGCGCTGGGCGGCGGAGAAGCCCTTCACGTAGGCGCTGAGGCGCGCGAAGACGTTCTTGACGGCGACGGGCATCAGGCCTGCATCCTCATGATCTCGTTGAAGGCGTCGACGCCCTTGTTGCGGACGGCGGAGACGAGCTCGAGCGTGACCTGCGCGCGGGTGGCGGCGATCGTGGCGTCGTGGATGTCGTCGAGGTTGCCGGTCACGGCCTTGAGCGCCAGGGTCTTCGAGTCGCTCTGCAGCGACTGCAGCCCGTCGACGGCGTTGCCGAGGCTCGCGGCGAAGCCGCTGCCGTCGGTCGTCGCCCCGGCGGCAGCGGTGGCGTTCGTGCTGTCGCTGGACGTCCCCGACACACTCGTCAGGGCGTTCGTCATCGCGTTGGTGGTCACACCGTTCACGGCGTCGATGGGCATCAGTTCTTCCCGATCTGCAGTGCCGCCTCGTAGGCGGTCTTGGCACGGTCGACCACGGCGGCGTTCGCCTGGTAGCCGCGCTGGGCCATGATGAGGTCCGCCATCTGCGTGCCGAGGTCGATGTCGGGCATGCGGACGTAGCCCTCCTCGTTCGCGAGCGGGTTGTCCGGGTCGTAGGTCACACGGCCGGCGGCGCTGCCGAACGCAGCGCCCTTGACGTAGGCGCCGGAGACGCCGGCACCCTCCTGCACCTCGACGTAGCGCGCCTGGAACGCGGTGTCGTCCATCGACTTCACGGTGTTCGCGTTGGCGATGTTGTCCGAGACGGCGTCGAGCCACTTCCGGTGCACGGTCAGGCCGGTGCTCGCGATGCCGATCGCGTCGAAGGTCGTCACGAGTTCGTCCGCATCGCCGCACGGACGCTGGTGAGCTCGGAGTTCATCGCCTGCGTGGCGAACTGGTACCGCAGCACGGTGTCGATGTTCGACAGCGTCTCCTCGTCGAGGTTGACGTTGTTGCCGTTCGTGTTCGTCGGCTCGAGGCTGCGCGCGATCGTCGGCGTGGTGGCGCCGTCGCCGTCCACGATCGACTTCGCCAGGGCGTCCTCGAACTGCACCTTCTCGGCGTGGTAGTTCGTCGTGTTGATGTTCGCGATGTTGTTCGCGATCACCTTCTGGCGCATCGACAGGCCGTCGAGTGCGCTCTGCAGCGCGACGCTCGTCACGGAATCGAACACGGGGGTCCCCTCGTCAGGCGTCGTCGGTGCGACGTCGCCGTGCGGTGGTGGCCGATCCCTGGCCGAACTGGTGAGCGATCCGTGCTCGTTTGGCGCTATCGGAGCCCGTCGTCCGCCGCGTTAGGCGTCGCCCCGAACGGGGGGCGGTGCGCGGGCGAGGCGGAGCACCCGAGATGCGACAGAGCACCCGTCGATCGACGGGTGCTCTGTCGCAGAACTGGTGCGGGGGCGCGGGTCAGGCGGAAGCGTCGAGGTACACGGAGCCACGGGGCTCGCGCGTGGCGTCGACGGCGCGCAGGGCACCGAGGTGCTCCAGCGTCGAGCGGCGGTCCGCCTCGAGCACCATCATGCGGTCCCGCTGCGCGGCGAGCAGCCGGGAGGCCCGTCCCACCAGGTCACGCGGCAGCGGTCCCAGCCCGGCCGGCTCCGACCACCCGGCCACGGCCGTGGAGTCGGCCGCCTGCCCGGCGGCTTCGTGCTCCAGGGACGTGAGCAGGGCCTCCCATGCGGCTCGTCCGTCGGACGGCTCAGGCGACAGCTCTGCGGACGGCTCAGGCGACACCGAGGGCTCCCCCGGTCGGCTGCTGCGTGGCGGGCGTCGCGGGCAGCGACGCGGCTGCCTCGTGCCACGACTGACGCAGCGGCTCGAGGATCCGGATGCAGTCGCGGGTGGCCTGCACGTCGCGGTGCACGTTCGCCGTGATGAGCGACGTGGAGGCGTAGTTGTAGACGGCGAGCAGGCCCTCGCCGCCGTCCCAGACGTCGATCCGGAGCGTGCTCGAGAGCTCGCCGACGATCGCCTGGGCGTGCAGGAGCTGCTCGCGGGCCGTCTCCCAGTCGGCGGCGACCTGCGCGGCCTCGGCACGGTGCAGGTCGAGCAGCAGCCGGTCGTAGAGCATCGTCACGAGCTGGGCCGGCGTCGCCGACAGCACGGCCTCGTTCGTGTACTGGGCACGACGCTGGTCGGTGACGGTGCGCGGCTGGGCGGCCTGGCGGAAGGCGGCTGCCTGGAAGTCGAAGGTCATGGTCGTTCCCGTCAGCTCGACGTCGATGCGAGCTGGCTGGCGAGCCAGCTCGACTGCGACTGGAGCTTGCTGAGGCTGGTCTCGAGGGATGAGTAGAGGGTCTGCAGCGAGGCCCGGCGCATCGCCAGCCGGTCGGTCCAGCTGTCGATCTGGGTGGTGAGGTCCTTGGCGACGGCCTGCTGCCCGGTGATGGACGTGGTGACCGAGCCGTCGTACTTGTCGGACGCGGCCGTGGCCGCGGCGCCGACGTTCGCGGCGACCCCGGAGAGCATCGCCTGGGTGGCCTTCGGGTCGGTCGCGAGGGCCTTCTGGAAGACCTCGGGGTCGAAGGTGAACGTGCCGTCCTTCGTGATCACGATGCCGATCGTCGACGGGGACTTGCCGTCGACCGGGGCGGACATCGTGCTCGTGAGCCGCTGCACGGCGTCGCGGGACGCACCGTCGCCGAGCAGGACGCCGGCCTTCGTGGTCGTGGTGCCGGACGTCGCGCTGGTCGAGCTCGACACCGCGGTGTTCGTCTTGTAGTAGGCCGCGATCGCGTTCATCGCGTCGACGAGCCCGGAGGCGACGGACTGCGCCTTGGTGGTGTCCTGCGCGATCGTCACGGTGACGGGGTCGGTGGTGGCCTTCGAGACGGTGACGTCGAGCCCGGGGACGAGCCCGGTGAAGGTGTTCGTGGCGCTCGTGACCGTCTGCGCGGCGGCGGTGCCGGCCCAGAGGGTGACGCTGGCGTCGGTCGCCGCGGTGACGACGGCGGCACCGGTCTCGGTGAGGACGTTCGTCGCGGTGCCCGCTGCCACGTCGTCGGCGCCGCCCCGGTACACCTGGAACCCGCCGGCCGCTCCGGTCGTGGCGGACGTGAGCTGCAGGCGGTAGAGCTTGGTGCCGTCGGCGTCGGTGCCCGCGGAGACCTTCGTCGCGGTGACGCCCGCACCGGACTTGTTCAGGGCGGACACGGCGTCGTCGAGCGAGCCGGACGCCGGCGTCACGGTGGTGGACTTCCCGTCCGTGCCGACGATCGTGATCGGCTGCGCACCGGTCGACCACGTCGACATCGCGGCCGTCACCCCGACCTGGCCCGAGGCGGTCGATCCGACGGTGAAGCTGATGGAGCCCGCGGTCGCTCCGGTACCGGTGACGGCGGTGACGCTCGGCGCGGTGCTCGTCGCGGCGAAGAGGTCGAGCGACGAGGCCTTCGCGGCGTCCGCGGCCTTCGTGGCGAGCCCCTGGATCAACCCGTTGAGCGTCTGCAGTGACGAGATGAACGAGTTGGTGGTGGTGAGCTTGTTCTTGAGCAGGGTCTGCGGGACCCCCTCGACGCTCATCAGCGAGTTGATGAGGTCGGTCGTCTTGAGACCGCTGACCAGACCGTCGATCGCGAGGCTGGTGCTCGATGACACGGACGAGGACATCGTCGACACTCCCTGGCGTCGTGGAGGTGGTCAGGACGGCGGCGTCCGCCCTCCGCGCCCGAAGGGGCCCGGAGGACGGACGTCGTGATGGCTAGCGCAGGAGCGAGAGCACGCCCTGGGTGCTCTGGTTCGCCTGCGCGAGCATCGAGGTGCCGGCCTGGCTGAGGATGTTGTCGCGCGTGTACTTGACCATCTCCTCCGCCATGTCGACGTCGGTGATGCGCGAGGAGGCAGCGGTGAGGTTCTCCTTGGCCACGTTCGTCACGTTGATGGCGTGGTCGAAGCGGTTCTGGACTGCACCGATGCTCGAACGGGCGGCGGAGACGTACTTGATCTGCTCGTCGATCGCGGTGATGGCAGCCTGAGCGTTCGTCGCCGAGTCGAAGGTGAGCGCGCCGACCGCGGTCGACACGGACTCCACGTTCGACTTCGACAGGTCCACGTCGATCTGGCTCGCCGCGTCGCCGTTCGCGCCGACCTGGAACTTCAGGACGCCTGCGGCGCCGGCGGAGCCGTCGAGCAGGTTGATGCCGTTGAAGTTGGTCGACGCCGAGATGCGGGTGAGCTCCTTGGTGAGCTCGCCGACCTCGGTGGTGATCGCCGTGCGGGAGTCCGCGTTGTTCGAGTCGTTGCCGGCCTGGACGGCCAGGTCGCGCATGCGCTGGAGGATCGAGTGGGTCTCGGTGAGGCCACCTTCAGCGGTCTGCACGACGGAGATGCCGTCCTGCGCGTTGCGGGCGGCGACCGTGAGGCCACCGACCTGGGACTTCAGCCCCTCGGAGATCGTCAGACCGGACGCGTCGTCGGCAGCACGGTTGATGCGGAGGCCGCTCGAGAGCTTCTCGAGGGACTTCGACAGGTCGTTCTGCGTCGAGTTCAGGTTCCGGTACGTGTTGAGCGCCGAGAGGTTGGTGTTGATGGACATACCCATGGTGGTTTCCTCCGTGAATGTGGGTCGTGCGTCGGCCCGTCCGTGGGCTGACATGGATGACTCTCGACCGGTTGCCGGGAGTCGTTAGGGGATCGGCGGAGAAGTTTCCGCCGACGTCTCAACTCGCCGCGACGGCCGGTCCTGCTGCGGCGTCGTGCACTGCGCGCGCGACACCGGCGGCGGCGTTCGTGGCGACACGGGCGAGGTAGGCGCTGCGGCGGGCCGCGGTGGTGCGGCTCGCGGGCTCGACGGTCGTGCCGTCGCCGTAGTGGGCGGCGAGACCGTCGTGGAGCAGGCGCATCGCCTCGGAGCGCTGCTGCGAGACGGCCGAGTGCGTGATGCCGAGCTCGGCGGCGACGTCGGTGACCGAGCGGTCGCCGAAGTAGACGGCCTCGACGATGAAGCGCATCCGCTCCGGCAGGGCCTCGACCGCGGCGCGGAGGTACCGGCGCTTCTCGGTCTCGAGCAGGTCGTCCCCGGGGAGCGGCAGGTCCGCGGCGACGAGGTCGTGCACGGTCTCGTCGAGCGGCGCGACGGTCCGGGCGGCGTCGCTCATCGCGTCGACGGCGGTCTGCTTGTCGACGCCCATGGCATCGGCGATCTCCTGCGCACCGACGCTCCGGCCGAGGCGCGCGGACAGGGCCTCCTGCGTGGCGAGGGTCTCGCGGATCCGCTTCCGGGTGCCGCGGGACGCCCAGTCGGCCGAGCGCATGTCGTCCGCCAGCGCGCCGGCGATCCGGGTGCGGGCGTAGGCGCCGAACGGCACGCCGAGGGTCGGGTCGAAGGCCTCGGCGGCTGCGACGAGTGCGAGGGACCCGACGGCGGCGAGGTCGTCGCGGTCCAGGTGCGTCGCCCGGGAGCGGACGTCGGCCACGATGTAGCCCACGAGCGGGAGGTGCTCCACGATCATCGCGTTGCGTTCGGTGCGGTCCATGCTGTTCCCCTGGTCGACCTGACGTGTGTCGGCTCACCCGTCCGTGGGCGCGACGGACGCCGGCCTCGGATGGCCGGTGCGTACGCCGAAGACCCGCCCGGGTCCCTCCGAGCGGTGCACCCCGCATCGTTCCCGAGCGGTTCCGGGTGTCCCCCGGGGTGCGTTCTGAATGTATCGGCTGACAATGCGCTGAACAGGTCCACAACCGTCCCCAGTGCGGGGGTGTCAGGCCCCCTTTCCGGTCGGCATTTGGGGGGACTCGGGGTCGGGAACGCTCGTTCTTGTCCCCCGACGGGGGTCATCGGGTCACAGCGTCGACGAGTACGGGTGACGGCACTCGACCGTCGGGGCTTACGGTCGCGGTCACCGAGTCGATAGGTCCCGGTGTCCGCAGGATGACGGACCGGGGGCCACCCCGACGAACCACCACCTGGGAGGAGCTGATGAGCGTGAACGACCTGTCCGCCGTGCTCTGGCGCGAACGCGAGCTGCTCGAACTGCTCACCTTCAAGCTCGAGGAGGAGCAGCTCCTGCTCACCGCGGGCCGCTCCCGCTGGGTGTCGCACGCCAGCCGCGAGGTCGAGCAGGTCCTCGACCGGCTCCGCAGCACCGGTCTCGAACGCGCCGCACAGAGCGCCGAGGTCGCCGAGGAGTGGGGCGTCCCCGCCGACGCTCCCCTGCGCGACGTCGTCGCCGCGGCACCGAACGGGCCGTGGGGCGAGATCCTGTCGTCGCACCTCACCGCGATGGTCGAACTGACCACCCAGATCGGCGCCCTGCGCGACGAGAACGACCGGTTCCTCCGTGCCGCCGCCCAGGCCACCGAGGAGACCCTGGCGGGGACCGTCACCGGTGCCGCCACCTACGACGCCAGTGGCACGTCCGGCGCGGGCCAGGACGGCGCCCGCCTGTTCGAGGGGACGCTGTAGCACCGTGGTCAGCACCTTCGGATCCCTCGCGACCGCGTACTCGGGCCTCGCCGCCGCCCGTGCCGGCATCGACGTCACCGGCCAGAACATCGCGAACGCCGGCACCGCGGGGTACACGCGGCAGCGCGTCACGCAGAACTCGATCCCCGCGACCCAGACCGGGTTCATGCGGGGCACCGCGGCCCTCGCCGGCCAGGGTGTCTCGGTCGACGGCATCGCCCGCCTGGCGTCCCTCACGCTCGACGCCGGCGTCCGCGTCGCCGCCGGTTCGTCCGCCTACGCCGACGCCCGCGCCACGGCGCTCTCCGCCCTCGAGACCGGGTTGCACGAGCCCGGCAAGGACGGCCTGAGCGCCAAGCTCGACGCGTTCTGGTCGTCCTGGAGCGAGCTCGCCAGCCACCCCGACGACCCGGGTGCCGCCAGCGCGGTGCTCGGGGCCGCCGGCACCGTCGTCTCCGCGCTGGCCGCCGGCTCGAAGGCCGTCGACGCGCAGTGGTCCTCGGTGCGCGGCACCCTGACCGGGCAGGTCGCCCAGCTGAACGGCGCCGCGGAGCAGGTCGCCGACCTGAACGGCCGGATCCGCACCGCGCTCGCCTCGGGCGGCACCGCCAACGAGCTGCTCGACCAGCGCGACCAGCTCACGCAGCAGATCGCCACGCTCGCCGGCGGCACCACCCGGACGAACGCCGACGGCACGGTCGACGTGCTCCTCGGCGGCAACCCGCTCGTGCAGGGCACCGACGCCCGCTCGGTCGCCCTCGGCGGCGGCGAGCGTCTCGCCGACGGCACCGCCGTCACCCTGACCTGGACCACCGGCACGGCCGGGGCCGTCGGGCTGAGCGGCGGCTCCATCGGCGGCGCCCTCGCGGTCCTCGCGCCGGCGTCCGGCACCGGTACCGGCGGCGCACTCGCCGAAGCGTCCGCGTCCTACGACGCCGTGGCCACGCGACTCGCCACCACCGTGAACGCCCTGCACGCCGCCGGGACCACCCCGGCCGGCACCACCGGCGCACCCTTCTTCTCCCTGGCGGCCGGCGTCCCCGCCGCCCAGGCACTCGGCGTCGTCCCCACGGACGCCAGTGGACTGGCGACGCGGAACGCGGCGGGGGAACTCGACGACTCGTTCGCCGACGCGCTCGCGCGACTCGGGGCGTCGTCGGACGGTGCCGACCAGGTCTGGGCGACGTTCGTGGCGGGGGTGGGCACCGCCTCCAGGTCGGCGACGTCGGAATCCACGATGACCGGACTCGCGCTCACCAACGCACGCACCCAGCAGCAGTCGAGCGCCGGCGTCGACCTCGACGAGGAGAACGTCAACCTGCTGAGCTACCAGCACGCGTACCAGGGCGCGGCGCGCGTCCTGACCGCGGTCGACGAGATGCTCGACACCATCATCAACCGCGTCGGACTCGTCGGGAGGGGCTGATCGTGATCACCCGTGTGACCACCCAGATGTCGATGGCGGCTGCGTCGGCCCGGCTGCAGGCCGGTGCCGCGCGGGTCGCCGAGCTCACCGACCAGGCCACGACGCTGCGTGCGATCCAGAAGCCCTCGGACGACCCGGTCGGCACCGCGTCGTCGATGCAGGTGCGCAAGGAGCAGGCCGCCGCGGCGCAGTACTCGCGGAACGCGAACGACGCCGCGGCCTGGCTCGCGACGACCGACAGTGCACTGTCGAGCGTCTACTCGGTGCTCAACAACGTGCGCGACCTCACCGTGCAGGCCGCGAACTCCGGCACCATGAGCGACACGAACCGCGACGCCTTCGTCACGCAGTTCCGGTCGCTCAAGGCCGACCTCGAGGCCCGTGCCAACACCACCTACGGCACCCGCTCGGTGTTCGCGGGATCGTCGACCGCCGCTGCTGCCTACGACCCGGCCACGGGCTGGGCGGCCGCCGGCACCGACGTGTCCCGGCGGATCGGGGACGGCACGACCGTGCGCGTCGACACCGCCGGCACCGCGGTCTTCGGGGCCGGCGACGACTCGGTGTTCGCGGTGATCGACTCCATCGTCAACGACCTGCAGAACGGGGTGAACGTGAACGCTCGGATCAACGACGTGGACGGCGCACTCGGGACCGTCCGCGGCGCCCAGGCCGACGTCGGCATCCGGCACGCCGCCGCGCTCACGGCGCAGGACTCGCTGAAGTCCGCGACCGTCTCGCTCGAGAGCCGTCGCGCCGACATCGAGGACGTCGACCTCGCCAAGGCCGTCCTCGACCTGCAGGTGCAGCAGACCAACTACCAGGCAGCCCTCGCCGTCACCGCGAAGGTCCTGCAGCCGACCCTGATGGACTACCTCCGATGAGCATCTCCCTGACCTTCGCCGTCCCGCCGTTCGGGCTCGCCCCCGCCGCGGCCTTCGAGCTGTCGCCGGTCGACGGCGCCGAGGGGCTGTTCACGCTCGTCGGCGACGACGCACGGCTGTTCCTGCTCGACGCCGCGGTGCACCTGCCGTCGTACGCGCCGGAGCTCACCGACGAGCAGGCCGCCGGGCTCGGGCTGACCGACCCCGCGGACGCGATGCTGCTGGTCGTCGCGAACCCCGGCGCGTCCGGCACCACGGTCAACCTGCTCGCGCCGATCGTCGTGAACGCCCGGACGGCCGTGGGCGCGCAGGTCATCCTCGAGGCGCAGGACCTGCCGCTGCGGGCGGAGCTCGCGCGGGTGTAGCGCGGGCGGGCGGGCTGGCGCGGGCGCGGGCTCCGGGCTGGTCGACGCGGAACGACACCGTGGACGTCGTACGACATCGGTGCTGTCGCACCCCCGCACTTGCAACTGTTGCGCACGCGTGACAGCGACAGAGTCGCCGTCGTACGACATCGACATCGTCGCAAGTTGCGTCCGCCTCATCCCTCCACAGCCTGGAGGCCCGGCTCGTCATCCACAGATCGGCCCACCGCCGCCCCGTGGTCGGGCCCGGCGATCGATGGTTGATCCATGGACGACCGCGCACGCACCATCCCCCTCATCCGCACCACCGGCAAGCCAAGCGCCGAACGCCGGGCCCTGCAACGCCGGGTCCGTCGGGGCGAGTTGGTCGCAGTACGTCCGGGGGTCCTGGTCTCCCCGTCGTCGGTCGTCGGACTCCGGCCCGAGGACCACCTGTTGCTCCTGGTGCGCGCGACCGCGCCGATGATCCACGCACCGAGGGCGTTCGCGCGCTCCGCAGCGGCCGCCGTGCACGGACTGCCCTTCGTCCATGCCCCGCCGTCGAAACTCGACGTCGTCGATCCGCGCCGCGAACGCTCCGACACGTCCGCACACCTCCGGCTCCACCCCGGACCGCTCGTCCACGCGCCGACGACGGACTCACGGTGGACTGACTTGCCCGCGACCACGCCCGCCGACATCGACGGAGCGCCCGTCACGTCGTTGGCACGGACCCTCGTCGACATCGCGGGGTCGTCCACCCTCGAGTTCGCGTTGCCGATGATCGACCAGGCACTCCACGACCGGCGTCTCCTGCCCGAGATCCTGCTCGACGAACTCGCCACGACGGCACCCGCGGGTCACGACAAGGCGGGGATCGCGGTGGGGATGGGGTCGGCGCTGTCGGGGTCACCGGCGGAGTCGGTGTGCCGGGTGCGGTTCCGGGAGCTCGGTGTGCCGGAGCCGGTGCAGCAGCACGTGTTCGCCCGGGCCGGATCGGCCACGGCGATCGTGGACTTCTGGTTCCCCGACCAAGGCGTCGTGGTCGAGGTCGACGGCCGCGCGAAGTACGAGGACCCGGCGCTGCTCGACGGGCGATCCACCGCGGACGCGCACTGGCGCGAGAAGCGGCGTGAGGACTTCATCCGGTCGTTCCCCGAGGTCCGCGCGGTCGTGCGGCTCTCGTGGGCCGACCTGATGCAGCCCGACCGGGTGCGGGCTGCCCTGCGGCGTGCTGGTGTCCCGTGCTGAGGCTGCGTGTTCGACGATCAGCGCGGACGACGCGGCGCATCCGGGTGGTACGTGCGCTGACGCTCGATCCGCGGCCGACCGGAGGACGCCCCGATGTCCACTGCCCCACCGACCACGACCTCGCCGAGCCCCACGCGCACCCCACGGACCGGCCCGGTGCCCTTGACCACGCCGCCGCGGTGGTCCGGGTCGGGTTCGCGGTGGTCGCCGCCGTCCTCGAGCTCGACGTCACGCACGGACACCTGACCGAGCACCTGCGCGCCCACACCGATCCGCGCCGGCCCCTCGACGAGACACCCGGCCGTCAGGCGAGCCCGACCACCGATCACGACGTCGGACCCGTCCGCGACGACGGTGACGGGGCCCGGGCCGAGTTCGGCGCCCTCCCCGATGTGCACGGTCGCCGCAGACGCCACGACGGTCACCGGTCCGGGGCCCAGGCGGGCACCGGTAGCCAGCGTGATCGCCCCACCGTGACGGGTCTCGAGCGTCGTGGACGGGTACAGCACCACGCCAGGCAGGACCGACACGCCCACCCCGATCAGGACGGACGCCGGATCGAGCGCCCGGACCTCGGGCGCGAGGGCGATGACCTGTGCGACGGGCAGGAACCCGGCTGCACGACGGGCATCGTCGAGGGCTCGCTGCGCGGGGTCGGTGTCCATCCAGCGAGCCTCTCACGTGTGCGGCGTACGGTGATCGCATGGCCCGCGCCCCGAAGGACCAGTCGATCGTGCCCCTGCCGACCGCACCGGTCTCCCCCACCACGTCCGACCCCCGAACGCAGCAGGTCCGGCCCACGGGCTGGGCGAAGTGGCTCGATCGGGTCATCAGTGTGCAGCGTCCCGTCGTGGTCGCGCACGTCAACGCGATCCGTCGCCGCAAGCCCGACGCGACCCCCGCCGAGGTGATCCAGATCCTTGAGCGGCAGTATCTGGCAGCGGTGACGACCGGCGGTGCCGCGGTCGGTGCGAGCGCGGTGATCCCCGGCGTCGGGATGGCCGCTGCGCTCGGACTGAGCGGCGCCGAGACGGTCGGGTTCCTCGAGACAACCGCGCTGTTCGCACAGTCGGTGACCGAGGTGCACGGCATCGCGCTGGACGACCCGGAGCGCGCCCGCACCCTGGTGATGGCGATGATCCTCGGCGCACCGGGCACGCAGCTCATCAAGCAGCTCGCCGCCCAGGCTGCCGGCGGGCAGGCCCGGACGGCGTTCTGGGGCGAGATGGTGACGTCCTCGCTGCCGAAGCAGGTCGTCAACGGCATCGGTGGACAGGTCCGCGACCAGTTCATCAAGCGCTTCGCCATCCGGCAGGGCGGTTCCGTCCTCGGCCGCGCGCTGCCGTTCGGCATCGGAGCGGCGGTCGGCGGTCTGGGGAACCACGCCCTGGGCCGCAAGGTGATCCAGGCGTCGCGGACGGGGTTCGGCATGCCGCCGGCGGAGTTCCCGATCGTGCTGACCGTCACACCGACTGCCGAGAAGACCCGGCGTGCCCTGCCGTGGAAGCGCGGCGCGGGCAAGGACCAGGACCTCTGGACCGAGCCGGGGCAGGACGACCCCCGCTCGAAGCGATGAACCCTTGCGCGAAGCGCTGAACCAGCGTCCGAAGCGCTGACGCAGAACGGCCCGGGCACGCTGCCCGGGCCGTCCCTGTGTCTGTGTCGAATTCCGTGTCCTAGAAGGACCGCACCGGTGTCGTCACGACCTGCCCGGCGTGGGCGAACCCGCCACCGAACCCGAACAGCAGGGCCGGCACCCCCTCCGGGAGGTCGCCGCGCTCCCAGGCCTTCGACAGGCCGAGCGGCACACTGGCGGCCGAGGTGTTCCCGGACTCGACGACGTCCCGGATGACGAACTTCGATTCCCCACCGAGCGCGGTGACGAGCGGCTCGATGATCCGCAGGTTCGCCTGGTGGAACGCGAACACCTCGATGTCGTCCATCGTGAGTCCGGCGGCCTCGACGACCTTGCGGGCGTGCCCCTCGGCCTCGGTGATGGCCCACCGGTAGATCGAGCGACCCTCCTGGTTGAAGCGCCCCGGCGAGCCCTCCACACGCACGGCGTCGAGCAGGTGCGGCACGCTCCCCCACGACACCGGGCCGATCTCGGGCGTCTCGGCGACCCCGAGCACGGCGGCACCGGCCCCGTCACCGACGAGCACGCACGTCGACCGGTCGGTCCAGTCGGCGATGCCGGACAGCACCTCGGACCCGATGACGAGCGCGACGTCGGCCGAACCGGTGCGGATGGACTGGTCGGCGAGCCCGAGCGCGTACTCGAAGCCGCTGCACGCGGTGTTGATGTCGATCGGCGCCGGGCCGTTCGTCATGCCCAGTGCAGCGGCGACGCGGCCTGCCGTGTACGGGGCGCGGTCCTGGTGGGTGGTGGAGGCGACGATGACGAGTCCGACGGCCGAGGGCGACACCCCGGCGTCGGCGAGGGCACGGCGCCCAGCCTCGATGGCCATCGACGTGACGGTGTCGTCGGGACCGGCGATCCGACGCGTCTGGATCCCGGTGCGGGTGCGGATCCACTCGTCGTTCGTGTCGACCATCGTCGAGAGCTCGTCGTTGGTCAGGACGCGTTCGGGCTGGTGGTGTCCGAACCCGAGGATCCGGCTGCCGCGGAGTGCTGGGATGTTCATCGTCGGCACGTTACCCCCTCACCCCACCGCCGCATGCCGAGCGGGGCATGGACGGCACGCCACCCACGGTCACTTCCGCGCAGCAGCGGTCGCGCGGTCGTTCGCCTTGCCGATCGCCTCGACCAGCTCGTCCTTCGTCATCTTCGAGCGGCCGCTGACGTCGAGCCGCTTCGCGACGTCCATGAGGTGCGCCTTCGAGGCGTTCGCGTCGACACCGCCCTCGGTCTTCCCGGATGAGCCCGAGCCAGCACCACGCGAACCGGCGGCACCGGAGTCGGACGGCCCGGAGGACTCCTTCTCCTCCCAGTGGTCGCCGACCTTCTCGTACTCGTGCTTCACGGCGGCGAACGCCGTGCGGTGTGCCCGCTCACCCGGGCCGTACGTCTCGTTCGCCGAGTCCAGTGTCTTCTCGAAGATCTCCTGCGCGTGCTCCGGGGACCGCTGCAGGGTGCTGGGGATCTCGTCCTTGGCTGGCATGGCTGCTCCTCTCGGGTGGTCCACCCTGACTACTCCCCACCACTCGACCGGTACTCCCAGGGCCTGGCGCCACCAGCGCGTCACGAGTAGACCCGTTTCATGGACTACACACACCTCGGTCGCACCGGTCTGTCCGTCTCCCGCGCCGTGCTCGGCACGATGAACTTCGGCCCGGAGACCAGCGAGGACGACTCGCACGCGATCATGGACCGGGCCCACGAGCTCGGCGTCAACTTCTTCGACACCGCCAACGGCTACGGCGGCTCGGTGGGCAAGGGTGCCACCGAGGAGATCATCGGACGGTGGTTCGCCAAGGGAGGCGGACGCCGCGAGAAGACGGTCCTCGCCACCAAGGTCTACGGCGAGATGACCGACTGGCCGAACGGCGGCAAGCTCAGCGCCCTGAACATCCGGCAGTCGCTCGACGCGAGCCTGCAGCGGCTGCAGACCGACCACATCGACCTGTACCAGTTCCACCACGTCGACCGTGCAACGCCGTGGGACGAGATCTGGCAGGCGATCGACGTCGCCGTGCAGCAGGGCAAGGTCCTGTACGTCGGCTCGTCGAACTTCGCCGGGTGGCACATCGCCCAGGCGCAGGAGGCAGCGAAGCGCCGGAACACCTTCGGCCTGGTCAGCGAGCAGTCGATCTACAACCTCGTGGTCCGCGACGTCGAGCGCGAGGTCCTGCCCGCCGCCCGCGCGTACGGCCTCGGCGTGATCCCCTGGTCGCCGCTGCAGGGCGGCCTGCTCGGCGGCGTCATCGAGAAGACCGAGAACGGCTCCCGCCGTCTGTCCGGCCGCAGCGCCGAGTACGTCGACGCGCACCGCGACCAGCTGCAGTCGTACGAGTCGTTCGCGAAGGAGCTCGGCCACACGCCCGGCGAGCTGGCCCTCGCCTGGCTGCTGCACCAGCCCGGCGTCACCGCGCCGATCACAGGCCCCCGCACGATGGAGCAGTGGGAGTCCGCGGTCCGCGCCGTCGACATCCGCCTCGACCAGCGTGCGCTGGACCGTCTCGACGAGATCTTCCCGGGGCACGAGACCTCGCCGGAGGACTACGCGTGGTGAGCTGAGCCCGGAAAGCAGGGCACAGCCGGGAGGCGCGGTGCGGGTCGGACCCGCACCGCGCCTCCCGTCCGTGGTCACGTCGAGAACGCGACCAACGCAACGACGACGGGCCCCGCGCTGCTGTGTGCGCGGGGCCCGTCGTCGTGCGGGTGGTGCCTGGTGACTAGCGGACGCTGACCGGGCTGTCGTCGGTCTGCTCGTAGAGGACGTAGCCCTCTTCGCCGTGGACCGCGGTGTCGATGCCGGCGACCTCGTCCTCGGTCTTGACGCGGAAGCCCATCGTCTTCTCGATGATCCAGCCGATGACGAAGGCCAGGACGAACGAGTACGCGCCGACGGCGCCCGCTGCGGCCGCCTGCTTGCCGAGCTGCTCGAACGAGCCGGAGTAGATCAGGCCGGTGTCGTTGGCGAAGAAGCCGAGGAACAGCGTGCCGAAGATGCCGCCGACCAGGTGGACGCCGACCACGTCGAGCGAGTCGTCGAAGCCGAGACGGTACTTCCAGTCGATCGCGAAGCAGCAGACGATGCCGGCGAGGAAGCCGAGGAGGATGCCCCAGCCCGGGGTCAGCGCGGCACAGGCTGGGGTGATCGCGACGAGGCCGGTGACGGCGCCCGATGCGGCACCGACGGAGGTGGCCTTGCCGTCCTTGAGCTTCTCGATGAGCAGCCAGCCGAGGATGGCGGCGGCCGGGGCGGCGAGGGTGTTCACCCAGGCGATCGCGGCGATGCCGTCAGCAGCGCCCTCGGAGCCGGCGTTGAAGCCGAACCAGCCGAACCACAGGATGGCGGCACCGAGCAGGACGAAGGGCGGGTTGTGCGGCTTGTGCGCACCCTTGGCGAAGCCCACGCGCTTGCCGAGCACGATCGCCAGGGCGAGACCCGCTGCACCGGCGTTGATGTGCACCGCGGTGCCACCGGCGAAGTCGATGACGCCCCACGTGGCGGCCCAACCCGAGGTCAGGTTGAAGACCCACGAGGCGACCGGGAAGTAGACGACCGTGACCCAGACGCCGGCGAAGACCATCCACGCGCCGAACTTGGCGCGGTCGGCGATGGCGCCGGAGATGAGCGCGACGGTGATGATCGCGAACGTCGCCTGGAAGCCGACGAAGGCCATCGACGGGTACGCCGCCTGGATGTTCGAGGACTGCGCTTCCTCGAAGGCCTGGCCGAGGCCGATCTGGTTCCAGTCGATGCTGAAGAACCCGACCACGCCGGAGACCGCCGTGCCGTCGCCGTGGTTGGCGAAGGCGATCGCGTAGCCGTAGACCACCCAGAGCACGCTCACGAGCGCGATCGCACCGAACGACATCATCATCATGGAGATGACGGACTTGGCCTTCACCAAGCCGCCGTAGAAGAAGGCCAGGCCGGGTGTCATGAACAACACCAGCGCAGCCATCACCAACACGAACGTCGTGTTGCCCTGATCAAGCATCTGCTCACCTCTCGATTGCACGAGCGGCTCTTGGACCGCCTCGGGTGTCACAGAGTCTGGCGAGGCGAGGTTTCACGAGGGAGCACGAACTGTTTCGCGGATGTAACGCGACCGCGCCGTTTGTAAACGTCGTGTTTCCAGCGGCCCGATGTCCCCTGCGCGAGGGGCAGGAGACCGCCGTGGACAGATCGGTCCGGACGGCGAGCGACGCTCAGGCGCGGGTGAGCGCCACCACGCGGGACGCGGCGCGCAGGTACTTCTTGCGGTACCCGCCCTCGAGCATCACGTCGGGGTACACCTGGTCGAGCGGGGTGCCCGAGGCGACGATGCGCACCTGCGCGTCGTACAGCCGGTCCACCAGGGCGACCCAGCGCAGCGCGTCGGTCTGGTCGGTGAACGCCCGGACGTCGGTGAGCCCGACGGCGTCGAGGTCCTCGACCAGCGCGACGTACTTCGACGGGTGCACGGAACCCAGGTGCGCGACCACCGCACCGAAGTCGTCGAGCGTCACGGAGCCGGACGGCAGCGCGGCGGGCACGTCGGACACCACCTGCGCCGACTCGTCCACGGCACGTCGGCGGTAGTCGAGGCCGTCGATGCGCATGGTGTCGAACCTGTCCGACATCGCCTGGATCTCGCGCAGGAAGTCCTGCGCGGCGAAGCGTCCCTCGCCCAGGGCTCCCGGGGGCGTGTTCGACGTCGCGGCGAAGCGGGTGCCGGTCTCGGTCAGTTCCTTGATGAGCCGGGTCATCACCATCGTGTCGCCCGGGTCGTCGAGCTCGAACTCGTCGATGCACACCAGTGCGGTGCCGCGGAGCAGGTCGACGGTCCCCTGGAACCCCAGGGCGCCCACGAGCGCGGTGTACTCGATGAAGGTGCCGAACGTCTTCCGGCCGGTGGCCGCGTGGTAGGCGGCTGCGAGCAGGTGGGTCTTGCCGACACCGAACCCGCCGTCCAGGTACACGCCGGACTTCGCCGCCGGCTCCGCCGCCTGCTTCCGACGCCCGAACAGCCCGCGACGCGGGGCCTCGGTGGGACCGGCGGCCTCGAACGCGGCGACGGCATCGCGGACCGAGGCCTGCGAGTCGTAGTCCGGGTCCGGCCGGTACGAGTCGAACGACGCGTCCGTGAACTGCGGCGGGGGCACGAGCGCCGCAGCCATCTGCTGCGGCGTCACCTGGGGATCACGGTCGACGAGGTGAGCGGGCAATCGGGGAACCCTTCCGGGAAGCATGTCGTGGGGTGTCACGTTGCGTCAGGAGCACGGTACGTCCGCGTACCGTTGCCCACAGGCACCGACGCCCGATCCTAGTCCGGCGCCGGCAGCACGCACCCGGGCACCAAGCCCGCCCCTGTCTCTTATACACACCT
>NZ_QKTA01000014.1:68275-107672 GCF_003234395.1 Curtobacterium sp. MCLR17_051 | reverse complement strand
GGGTGGGGGCCCGGGGGGCATTGCGTCTGGCACGGTCCAACCCTGGCACACGGTGCCCGGAGCGGGCCTCGAAGTGGTCACCGGGCGTCGTGTACGGTGTCGCTCGAGACACGGGGTGCCGCATCCAGCGGCTGAGATCACACCCGTCGAACCTGCTCGAGCTCGTACTCGCGAAGGGATCGTCCATGGAAACCGTTGCGCCCTCCCCTGCCTGGGCCCACCGAACCGCCGAACTGCTCGAGGCCGTGCGTGCTCGGGCGCCGCTGGTGCAGTGCATCACGAACACCGTCGTGCAGAACGTCACGGCGAACGTGCTGCTCGCACTCGGGGCCTCGCCCGCGATGGTCGACGTGCCGACCGAGGCGGGGCCGTTCGCCCGCGTCGCCGATGCCCTGCTGGTGAACACCGGGACCCCGCACGCCGAACCGCGGGTCGCCGCGCTCGAGGCCGTGCACGCCGCCCGTGACGCGGGGACCCCGTGGGTCCTCGACCCGGTGGCGGTCGGCTCGCTGCCGGTGCGGACCGCCCTGGCACGCGACCTGCTCGCGCTGCGCCCGACGGTGCTGCGGGGCAACGCGTCCGAGGTGCTCGCCCTGCTCGGCGACTCGGCCGGTGGCCGCGGGGTCGACAGCACGGTGGGCACGGAGGACGCCCGGGTCGCGTCCGTCGCTGCTTCGGACGGGAGGCTCGTGGCCGCGGTGGCCGTGTCGGGTGCGGTCGACCTGCTGGTCGCGCCGGGCATCGGTGTGGTCCGGGTCGCGAACGGGACCGACCTGCTGACACGCATCACCGGTGGTGGGTGTGCGCTCGGCGCGGTCGTCGCCGCGTTCACGTCGGTCGCGCCGGAGGACGCGGGGGCCGCTGCCGTCGCTGCCACCGCCGTGCACACGATCGCCGCGGAGCTCGCGGCGCGGGACGCCGGTGGGCCGGGGACCTTCCAGCCGCTGTTCCTCGACCGGTTGGCGTCGCTGACCCCGGAGGACGTCGTCCGCGAGGCCCGGATCACGGTCGAGACCGCTCCCGCGGTCGACACCCGGGCGGTGTCCGCGTGAGCGGGCCGCAGTCTGCGGGGTTCGGCGTCTACCTGGTGACCGACGGCACCCTGGCTGACCGGCACGGCATCGGGGTGCTCGGGGTCGTCCGTGCCGCCGTGCACGCCGGGGTCCGGATCGTGCAGGTACGGGACAAGGACGCCTCGGCGCGTGACTTGCTGGCACTCACCGCGGCGGTCGCCGACGCCGTCGGGGACCGTGCGACGGTGGTGGTCGACGACCGGCTCGACGTCGCCCTCGCCGCACGGCACGCGGGACACCGGGTCGCGGGCGTGCACCTCGGCCAGTCCGACGTCCCCGTCACCGCCGCCCGTGCCCTGCTCGGAGCGGATGCCCACGTGGGCCTGACCGCGAACACGCTCGCGCACCTGGCTGCCGTCGAGCGACTGCCCCGCGGCGCCGTGGACCTGCTCGGCGTCGGGGTCGTGCACCCCACCGCGACGAAGGCCGACCACCCGCCGGCGCTGGGCCGCGACGGGTTCGCCCGGCTGGCCGCCGCGACCGACGTGCCGTGCGTGGCGATCGGCGGGGTGACCCTCGACGACGTCGCGCCGCTCCGGGACGCCGGTGCCGCGGGCGTCGCGATCGTCTCGGGCATCTGCGCCGCGGCCGACCCCGGATCCGCGGCGGCGGCGTACGTGGCCGCGTGGGGCCCTGGACCCGACCACGGGACGGAGGCGAGGCCGTCAGGTGCTGGCGATCCGTCCCTCCAGGCCGACGCCACGCACCACGGGGCGGACGCATGAGCGTCCCACGGGTGCTGACCATCGCCGGGACCGACCCGACGGGCGGGGCCGGGATGCAGGCGGACCTCAAGGCGATCGCCGCGCACGACGGGTACGGGATGGGGGTCGTGACGGCGCTCGTCGCGCAGAACACGCACGGGGTGCGGTCGGTGCACGTGCCGGACGTCGGGTTCCTGCGGGAGCAGCTCGACGCGGTGTCGGACGACGTCGTGGTCGACGCGGTGAAGATCGGGATGCTCGGCACCGCCGACGTCGTGCGGGTCGTGACGGACTGGTTGCGGGAGCACCGGCCACCGGTGGTCGTCGTCGACCCGGTGATGGTGGCGACGAGCGGGGACCGGCTGCTCGACGAGGACGCGGCGGCGGCCATGGGGGCGCTGTTCGCGCTCGCCGACCTGGTGACGCCGAACCGGGCCGAGCTCGTGGTGCTGGCGGAGCTGGCCGGAGTGTCGTCGTCGGCGTCGTCGCTGGATGCCGCGCGTGCCGTGGCGGCGCGGTGGGACGTCCTGCTGCTGGCGAAGGGCGGGCACGACGAGGGACCGACCTCGGACGACGTGCTCGTGGCACCGGACGGCACCGTGCGGGTGTTCACGGGTCCCCGGGTCACGACGACGAACACGCACGGCACCGGGTGCTCGCTCTCCAGTGCGATCGCGACGCTCGCCGCGCGGCACGGCGACTGGGAACTCGCGGTCGGCGTGGCGAAGGAGTGGCTGACGGCGGCGCTGCGCGGGGCCGACGCACTGTCGGTCGGGAGCGGCAACGGCCCGGTCGACCACGGGGCGCAGACGCGGGCAGCCCTGCCGGCACTGTCGTACACGGACGTGTGGTGGGCGGATGCGGCGTCGGTGCTGCAGGAGACGATCGGCTGCGCGTTCCTGGTGGGGCTCCGGGACGGGACGCTCGAGCCGGAGGTGTTCGCGGGCTACCTGGCGCAGGACGTCCACTACCTGCGGGCGTACGAGCGGCACCTGGCGGCACTCGGGGTCGACGCTGCCGGTGCCGGTGCCGGTGCTGCTGCTGCTGGCGGTGCTGCTGCGTTCTGGGCGGCGGCGGCGCAGGGGTGTGCCGACGAGGCGCGCGACCTGCACCACCGTCGGCTGGCCGGCTCGCACGCCGACGATCCCGTGCACCCCACGTGCGCCGGGTACCTCGCGCACCTGCAGGAGGCCGCCGACTCCGGCTCCCGTGCGGTGCTCGCCGCCGCGGTGCTGCCCTGCTTCCGGGTCTACGCCTGGGTCGGGTCGCAGCTCGGGGTCGCTCCGGACGGGCACGCCTTCGCGGACTGGATCACGGCGTACGGGGACCCGGGGTTCGCGGCGTCGAGCGCCGAG
Source organism: Curtobacterium sp. MCLR17_051 (assembly GCF_003234395.1). Classification (NCBI taxonomy): domain Bacteria; kingdom Bacillati; phylum Actinomycetota; class Actinomycetes; order Micrococcales; family Microbacteriaceae; genus Curtobacterium; species Curtobacterium sp. MCLR17_051. Next base: position 104,540 of record NZ_QKTA01000014.1, on the reverse strand, counting down.
GCGACCCGGCTCGTCGAGGAGGCAGCCCGTGCGGCGACACCCGACGAGCGGGGGCGGATGGCGCGGGCGTTCCGGCGTTCGGCGGAGTGGGAGCTCGCGTTCTTCCGGATGCCGACGGCAGGGGCTGCTGGTGCCGGGGCCACCGCGGCTGCGGGCGGCGCGGTCGGGGCCGCCGAAGCGACACTGCTGCGCTGACGGCCGTCGAACACCCCGCGAAAGCGACAGATGTCGGAGAAGTTCCGCAGGGATCTGTCGCTTTCCGGAACGGGGGGCCGCCGGCACAGGCCGGCGACCGGGGCTAGCGGACGACCGGCGGCAGCCGCACCAGTTCGACGGACAGCTCGGCGCCGCTGACCGTGCCGCGCATCCACGTGTGGTCGGGCTGGCGACGGCGGTCGGTCGGCGAACCGGGGTTCAGCAGGCGCATCCCCGACGGCGCCACGGTGACCCACGGGATGTGCGAGTGGCCGAAGACGAGCACGTCGGTGTCCGGGTACTCGGCGTCCATCCGGCGTTCCCGACCGGTCGACGCCCCGGTCTCGTGCACCAGGGCGAAGCGAAGGTCCTCGACACCGAACCGGGCGACGAGCGGCAGCCGGTCGTCGAACTCCGGACCGTCGTTGTTGCCCCGCACGCCCTCGAACCGGCGGGACCGCGCCTGCACGGCGTCGAGGGTGGCGAGGTCGACCCAGTCCCCCGCGTGCACCACGAGGTCGGCCGCGTCGACGTCGGCCCACAGTCCGGGCGGCAGGTCCTTCGCGCGCTTCGGCAGGTGCGTGTCGGACAGCAGGACGAACGACGTCGTCACGACTCGGTGGGTGCCGGCATCGGGAGCCCGGCCTCGTCCGAGGCACCGAGGCGCTCCAGCAGCCCGGCGAGCAGTGCGATGTCGTCGTCCGACCAGTCGGCGAGCCGCTCGTCGAGCGCGTCCCGGTGCAGCTGCACCGACCGCTCGAGCGCGGCGCGGCCGGCGTCGGTCGCTTCGAGCGGCTTCGCGTTGCCGCTGCCGCCGTCCGTCGTCCGTACCAGTCCGGTCGCGAGGAGCCCGGACAGCTGCCGCGAGATCGTCGAACGGTTCAGCCGCAGGTACCGGGCGATGTCGATGGCCATGCAGCCCGGGTGCTGGACGACGAAGTCGACGAGGGACTGGTCGACGACGCTCAACACCTGGTCCGAACCGCGGGCCCGGATGCTCGCCCGACGGGTGATGCGGGCGAGCTCGGTGTACGCCCGGCTGATGTCGCTGTTGCGGACCCTCGAACTCGGGTGGTCCATGGTGGCTCCAGCCTGTCTGTGCCGGCGCCGGCCGGCGGTCTTCTCGTCCGGTCACACTACCGGCGGGTCCGCGGAGAGTGGGGTCAGTGACCGGAGGCCGCGGCCTGCAGTGCGGGGATGTCCAGCTTGACCATCTGCATCATGGCCTCGAAGACGCGGGCGTTGGCCTCCGGATCACCCGATCCGCTCATCAGCTCCCCCAGCATCGACGGGGTCACCTGCCACGCCAGTCCCCAGCGGTCGGTCAACCACCCGCACGCCGTCGGGCTCCCGCCGTCGGCGAGCAGGGCGTCCCACAGCCGGTCGAGCTCGTCCTGCGTGTCCACGTCGATCTGGAACGAGACCGCGTCGGTGTGCGGGTGCCCGGGGCCGCCGTTCATCGCGCGGTACGGGGCGCCGAGCAACGTGAACTCCACGACCAGGGCACGGCCGTCGGGCATCCGGCTGACGCTGTCGACGCGGCTGTCGGGGAACAGTCCGACGTAGTACTCGGCCGCCTGTTCGGCCTGGTCGTCGTACCAGAGGAACGGGGTGATGGTGGGCACGGGAGCCCCTTCGTTCGGTGCTCAGTCCGCGGCGCTGCGGCTGAGCAGGTCGGCTTTCTCGGGGTGTTCGTCGAACCACTTGCCGACGAACCAGCACATCGGGACGATGCGTTTCGTGGTTGACGACTCGACGTCGGCGACGGCGTACTCGACGAGTTGCGCCGCGTAGCCGTGGCCGCGGTGCTTCGGGACCGTGTACGTGTGCGGGAACGCCACCGCGTCACCGTTCACCCGGTAGTCGAGCACGCTCACGAGCTCGCCGCCGACGTACATCGCGTAGCGGTCCTGGTCGGTCTCGTCGCGGAACTCGGGGTCCATGCCGCCATCATGCTCCCGGCGGGGCGTTCGCGCCTCCCGGGGAATGCACGACGGTGGGCAGCGTTGCAGGGACACCATGACAACCATCGGAATCATCGGCGCCGGCAACATCGGATCCCAGCTCGCTCGACTCGCGGTACGGAACGGCCACCAGGTCGTCATCGCGAACTCCCGCGGCCCGGAGACCCTGACCGACCTGGTCACGGAACTCGGCGACGGCGCACGCGCAGCGACCCGCGACGAGGCAGCCGCAGCGGGCGAGATCGTCGTCGTGACGGTGCCGCTCGCCGCGATCGAGACGATCCCCGTCGAGCCCCTCGTCGGCAAGGTCGTCATCGACACCAACAACTACTACTGGGAGCGCGACGGCCACATCGCCGCCCTCGACGACCAGTCCACGACCACGGCGGAGATGCTGCAGGACCACCTGCCCGGCGCCCGTGTCGTGAAGGCGTTCAACCACATCGGCGCCGACGACCTCACCGGCCACGCGACGCCCGCCGGCACCCTCGATCGTCGTGCCCTCGTCATCGCCGGCGACGACGGCTCCGCCAAGCAGACCGTCGCCGAGCTCATCGACGCGTTCGGCTTCGACGTCGTCGACGCCGGGCCGCTCGCCGAGGGCTGGCGCATCCAGCGGGACACCCCCGGCTACGGCCCGCGGATGACCGCCGCCGAGCTGCGCGACGCCCTGGCCGCCGCGACGCGCTAGCGCCGCGCCGCCGACGCCGTTTCGCGCTGAGCGACACCCCACGGGCGCCGCAGCCCGTGACCTGTCGCTCAGCGCGAAACAACCGGGCGCGCAACGAGCCGACCCGGCGCGAAAAGCCCGCTCAGGCCCGATCGAAGATCGTCGTCATGTCGGCGATGTCGTCCTCGGTCGGCGTCCACGTCGTGCCGGCCTCGACGTTCTGCGAGATCTGCTCCGGCTTCGTCGCCCCCGCGATGACGCTCGACAGCCCCGGCTGCGCCAGGAGCCACGCGAACGTCGCCTGCAGCATCGTCACGCCCCGGTCGTCGCAGAACCGCTGGTACTCGTTGAGCACGTCCCACGGGGCATCCTCGAGCACCTGCGGCTTCGAGGTCGTCAGCCGCCCGTCGGCCGGGCCGCCCGCCTTCGTGTACTTGCCGGTGAGCAGCCCGTTGTAGAGCGGGAAGAACGGCAGGAACCCGAGCACGTACGCCCGCACCGCCGGCAGGACCTCGGCCTCGGCGTCCCGGGCGAGCGGGCTGTACTCGTTCTGCGCGGACACGAACGCGGTGGTCCCGGCGATCGACGCCGTGAGTTCGGCCTCGGCGATCTGCCACCCCGCGAAGTTCGAGTGCCCGACGTACCGGATCTTGCCCTCGCGGACCAGGTCGTCGAGGACCGACAGGGTCTCCTCGATCGGCGTCACCTCGTCCGGCCGGTGCATCTGGTACAGGTCAATCCAGTCCGTGCCGAGGCGGCGGAGCGACGACTCGGCCGCGAGCCGCACGTACCGGCGGGACCCGCGGACGCCCCAGTCCGGCCCGTTCGCGCCCTGCATGTCCATGCCGAACTTCGTGGCGAGGACGATCTCGTCGCGGCGGCCACGGATCGAGCGTCCGAGCATCTCCTCGGACATGCCCGGCACGCCGCCGTAGATGTCCGCGGTGTCGAAGAGCGTCACCCCGGCGTCCAGGGCCGCAGCGACGACGGCGTCGGTGCCCTCCTGCGACTCGGACGCGGTTCCCCGCCGCCCGAAGTTGTTGCAGCCGAGGCCGACGGTGGAGACGACGAGCCCCGAGGGGCCCAGGGGACGGTGTTCGATTCCGGTCATCACCCGAACGTACCGGCGACCCCGAACTGGGGCTGCGATCCACACAGCGGTTGCCGCTACAACTGAGCATGGATCAGTCGACGGAAGGAGCGCCGCAGTGGCAGCGCATCGCATGCCCGAATCGGACCGGCCCCGTCGGCCCGTCCCGGCCTGGGTGACCGCGCCGCCCGTCGACGAGGTCGCGCCCGAGCGGGTCGCCGCCGCCGGTCACGTGAACGCCTCCGGCCGGGAGGCCCGCCCCACCCCCGCCTCGTCACGCGCCGCCCACGCGGCACCGGTCCCACCCACCACGGTCGCCCCGGCAGGGAACGCCGCGGCTGAGCGGGCACCCGCCGCGCATGCGCCGGCCGCGCATGCACCGACGTCCGAGCCCGCGTCGATCGCCGCCCTGGTCGAAGCCGACGCCCCGGTGCCCGACTTCCCGCCGCAGCAGGAACTGCTGCCCCCGGCCCCGATGTCGCCGAACGTGCACACCGTGCCGTTCGAGACCCCCGCGGTGCCGCCGTCGTCGGTCGTCCCCGCCTCCGGGCTCGTGGTGCCGGTCTCCCCGGTCGCCGCCGCACCCGCCTCGGCGGACGCCGCACCACTCGTCGCACCGCTCACCACCCCCTCGCCGGAGGCCTCCCCGGCACCGCCGACCGCCGCACCCGCGGTGCCCGTCGCCGGACAGCCCCGGTTCTCGGTGCCCGGCCTCGAACACGTGGTCGTCGAGGGCACCGAACCCGAGCCCGTCGGCCCGATCGGCTACCGGACGCCCCGTCGCTTCGCCCACCAGCAGGCCGCCGCGCGGTCGGCCGCACCCGCTCCCGCAGTCGCACGGTCGTTCGACGCCGTGCTGCACGCGGCGCCCACCACCGCCGCTCCCGGCGGCCCCGCCGTCGCGACTCGAAACGCCGACGCGACCACGGCCGTGGTCGCACCCACCCCGGTGCCGCAGGGTGCTGGCGGAGACGAGGCGGGCCTCCCGACCGAACTGCTCGACCAGCCCGTGACCGCAGCCGCCCTGCCGGAGCCACGCCGTGCGCTCGGCGCGACCGCCGGTGCGGTGCTCGGTGCCGTCGCCGGGATCGCGACGATCGGTCTGGCGGCCTGGTGGTTCACCGCTCCCGCGACCGTGCACGGCGTCGGCGTGGTGCTCGGGCTGCTCGCGCTGATGCTCTCGATCGTGACGCTGCGCGACCGCACGGCCACGTGGCAGCGGCCGGTCGCGCTGCTCGGCGCGGTGCTCGGTGGCGTCGGTACGGTCGTGCTGCTGTGGGCGGTCGCGGCGGCGCTGCTGCCGCTCGCAGGGGTGACGCTGCCGGACGTCACCGGCACCGGCACGACCCCGACGCTCGCCCCGTAGCGCCGCGAGCGCTCAGACGGCGCGGACGACCCCACGGGACAGGATCGCGTTCGTCAGCGCATCGATCGGTTCCCGCTGCACCGTCGGGTTCGCGATGAGGACGTAGTCCACCGCCGGCAGGTCCGGCAGCCCGAGCCGCTGCGACACCTTCACCAGGTCGGCCGGGATCAGCGAGTGCGGGAACACCGCGACGCCGATGCCCGCGCGCACCGCGGCGAGCACCCCGTTGACGTCGCGGGTGTTGCAGGTGATCCGCCAGGTGCGGCCGGCGGCCTCGAGGGCGTCGATCGCCATCTGCCGGCTGATGCTCGGCGCCTGGTACGCGATGAGCGGGACGGGTTCGCCGGGTTCCAGGGCGATGCCGTCCTGCGCCATCCACACCATCTGGTCGGTGGCGACCCGGGTGCCCTCGGCGGACTCCCCCGCCGTCTGCTTGATGAACACCAGGTCGAGCTGGCCGGCGTGCACCCGGCGGAGCAGCGGTGACGACTGGTTCACCGTGAGCTCGAGGTTCACCTGCGGGTGCAGCCGTCGGAAGTCCCGCAGGATCCGCGGCAGCTGGGTGATGGCGAGGTCGTCCGCCGCCCCGAACCGCAGCCGCCCGCGGGTGGCCGCGCCGGAGAAGTAGGCGTCGGCGGTGGCGTGCGCGGCGAGGATCGTCCGTGCGAACCCGGCCATAGCGTCCCCGTTGTCGGTCAGGGCGACGCCGCGGGTGTCCCGGGCGACCAGGGTGCGCGCCACCGCGGTCTCCAGGCGCCGGACGTGCTGGGACACCGTCGGCTGGCTGATGCCGAGCCGGGTGCCGGCCTGCGTGAAGCTGCCGGTCTCCGCCACGGCCAGGAACGTCTGCAACAGGACAGGATCGAGCACGTCGCGCCTTCCGTCGGTGCGACCTCATTCGACATCGCAATGGAGTGATAGCCACCATAGGGGTATCGAATGGCCCGGCGCCACGTAGTTTCGTTGGGGTACCAGATCCACACCGACGTCCGGAGAACCCCGCACCGTGAGCGCGTCACCGACGACCCTCCCCCCGCCCACCGAACCGCTCCCGATCCAGGCCACGCGACCGCCGTGGCGCCACACGCTCATCGCCCTGTCCGTGCCGAACTTCCGGCTGTTCACGGCGACCAACCTGGTGGCGATGACCGCCGGCTGGATGCAACGCATCGCCCAGGACTGGCTCGTGCTGCAGCTGACCGGGTCGGTCGCGCAGGTCGGCATCACGGTCGCCTGCCAGTTCGCGCCGATGCTGCTGTTCGGGCTGCTCGGCGGCGTCCTGGTCGACCGGTTCTCGAAGCGCGCGCTCATGATGATCACCCAGGGAGCCTTCGCGGTGCTGTCCGCGCTGCTCGCCGTCCTGACGCTCGCCGGCGTCGTCGAGGCGTGGCACATCTGGGTGATCGCGTTCCTGGTCGGCATGGTCACCGTCATCGACAACCCGGCACGGCAGGTGTTCGTCACCGAGATCGTCGGGCACAAGCACCTGCGGAACGCCATCAGCGTGAACTCGTCGGTGTTCCAGCTCGGCGGCATGATCGGTCCGGCGCTGTCCGGGGCCCTGCTCGTCGCGGTCGGCGCGGGGTGGTCGTTCGGCGTGAACGCGATCGCCTGCGTCGCCGTCGTCGTGACGCTCGGGTTCCTGAAGGTCTCCGAACTGCACCGCACGCCACCGGCACCCCGCGGCAAGGGCCAGCTCGTGGAGGGCCTCCGCTACGCCGTGCACAAGCCGACGATCATCGTGCCGGTGATCCTCGTCGCGTTCTTCTCGGTGTTCGCGCTGACGATGCCCGTGCTGTTGTCCGCCTTCGCGTCACAGGTGTACGACGTCGGCGCCGGCGGCTACGGGGTGTTCAACTCCGCCGTGGCGATCGGCGCCCTGGTCGGTGCGCTGCTCTCCACCCGGAGGGCCGTCGTCCGGCTCCGCACCATCGTCGGCGGGGTGTTCTGGACGGGCCTGCTGCTCGTCGTCTCGGGGTCGATCCCGGCGATCGCACCGTTCACCGTCGCGCTGGTTGCTGTCGGGATGTCGCAGCTGCTGTTCCAGACCGCGTCGAACTCGCTCGTGCAGCTGTCGTCGAACGTGGCGATCCGCGGCCGGGTGATGTCGCTCTACGTCCTCGTGCTGCTCGGTGGACAGGCGATCGGCGGGCCGCTGATGGGGCAGATCGTCGACCGCTTCGGTGCACACGTGGGGATGATGGTCGCCGGAGGCGTGCCGGCTGCGGCCGCCGCCGTGATCGCGCTCGTGCTCGCCCGCCGGGGCGGCCTGCACCTGGCGGTGCGGATGCGCCACCACCTGCCGGTGCCGGCGATCGTCGCGCACTGACGCGGGGGCCCTGGCGGTGTCCACCCGCCGGCCTGGAGGCCCGTGGCGGCTCCGTCCCGCGCCTCCCGTCCGCCCGTTGGTCGCGTCGGGCGGTACGCAAGACACCGGTGTTCACGCTCGACGCCGCGGGATCCCGCGGTGTGTTGCGTGAACACCGGTGTCTTGCGAGGGGCAGTGCCTCAGTAGGCGACGCCGAAACGCGTCTGGTGGTGCGCCGGGGTGACGATCTCGTCGACGAACGCGATCGCGTAGTCGGCGCCGGAGATGTCCGAGTTGCCCTCGGCGTCGGCGAGCAGGACCTCGTCCGAGGCGCGGTAGGTGCCGCGACGCTCGCCCGGGTTGTAGCTGCCGAAGGCCGCGGCGGGGCTCACGTAGAACCAGTCGACCTCGGTGTGCGACGCACGGAGGGCGTCGAGGATCTGCGCGTGGCTCTTCGCCTCGCCCTTGAAGGCATCCGGGAAGCCGTCGGTGTCGAAGAGGCGGGGGCCGTCCTCGGACACGCGCATCGAACCGGCACCGCCGACGATGCCGAGCCGCGCACCCGCTGCGGCGGCGGCGTCGACGAAGTGCTGGAACTTGTCCTTCAGCTCGCTGCCGTCGGCCTGCACGGCGTGGAGCGAGACGATGACGACGTCGGCACCCTTGGTGACCTCGGACACGAAGTCGGCGTCGAACGCGTCGCCCTGCGCCAGGGTGAGGCCCTCGGCCGGCTCGAGCTTGCTCGTGTCGCGGGCGACCGCGGTGACGGTGATGCCGCGGGAGAGTGCCTCGTGGGTGATGGCGGAGCCGGCGTAGCCGGTGCCTCCGAAGACGACGATGTTGGTCATGGTGTTCCCTTCGTGGACGTGCTGGGCGTCGGTGACGTTGACAGTCACCGTACAAGAGTTACTCTCTTTGAGTAAGTAGGCACCTGGCGGTGCGTGACGGAGGACACCATGTCAGCACTCGAGTACAGCCCCTACGCGGCGGACTGCCCCAGTCGGCAGCTGCTCGACCGCATCGGCGACCGCTGGAGCGTGCTGACGATCGGCGCCCTCGCCGACGGTCCCGCACGGTACTCGGCGGTGGCGGCCCGGGTGCAGGGGGTCTCCCAGAAGATGCTCACCCAGACGCTGCGGGCCCTCGAGCGCGACGGCATGGTGACGCGGACGGTGTTCCCCGAGATCCCGCCGCACGTGGAGTACGAACTGACCGAGCTCGGGCGATCGCTGCGCACGGTGCTCGTGCCGCTGGAGGACTGGGCCACCTCGCACATGCCCGACGTGGCCGAGGCGCGCGAGGGGTACGACGCGCGCTGAGCGACCCCGCACTCGGAATCCCCGACGGCGACGAGTGGTTGCCTGGGGACATGCGATCGATCGTCTACACGAAGCCCGGTGCCAGCAGCGTCCTCGAACTCGTCGAGCGGGAGATCCCGGAGCCCGGTGCCGGTGAGGTCCGCGTCCGCGTCGTCGTCTCCGGCGTCAACCCGACCGACTGGAAGGCCCGTGCCGGCGGCACGTACGGCGACGGACTGCCCTTCCCCGAGATCACGCCGAACCAGGACGGCGCAGGTGTCGTCGACGCCGTCGGCCCCGGAGTCGACGGGCTGACCGTCGGTGACCGCGTGTGGCTCTTCATGGCGGCGGCGTCACGGCCGACCGGCACGGCACAGGAGTACACGGTCGTGCCCGAGTCGCGCGTGGTCCCGCTGCCCGACGGCGTCTCGTTCGACGTCGGCGCCTCGCTCGGCGTCCCCGCGATGACGGCGCACCGGGCCCTCACCACCCACGAGGACGGCCCCGCACGCCTGGGGTCCGGAGCCCTCGACGGCTTCACCGTGCTCGTCGCCGGTGGTGCCGGTGCCGTGGGGCACGCCGCGATCCAGCTCGCCCGCTGGGCCGGAGCGACCGTCATCACGACGATCAGCTCGGACGCGAAGGCAGCCCTCGCCACGGCGGCCGGCGCCCACCACGTCGTGAACTACCGCGAGGAGGACGCCGCCGAGCGCATCCGGTCGATCGCGCCCGACGGTGTCGACATCGTCGTCGAGGTGTCGATCCCGCAGAACGCCGCGCTGGTCGCCGACGTCCTGGCGAACCACGGTGTCGTGTCGATCTACGCGAACAACGGCGGCGACGAGGCGAGCCTGCCGATCCGCCCGAACATGAGCGTGAACGCCCGCTACCAGTTCCTGCTGCTCTACACGATCGGCGACGAGGCGCTGTCCGCGGCGGCCGAGGACGTCACCGAGGCGCTGCACGACGGTGTGCTGCCGGTCGGCGAGGACGCCGGGCTCCCGCTCACCCGCTTCGCGCTCGAGCAGACGGCCCAGGCGCACGACGCGGTCGAGCAGGACACGGTCGGCAAGGTGCTCATCGACGTGACCGAGGCGCTGTAGCTGCGACATCGGAGCCGGCTCGGGCTCGGGCTCGGGCTCGGGCTCGCAGACGACGAACGGCTCCCACGCATGCGTGGGAGCCGTTCGTCGTGGACGATGCGGGAGGGGTCAGCGACCCAGACGCGCGGCGATCGCTGCGGTGACCCGGAGCCGGGCTGCAACGCGCTCGCGTTCGATGTTGGCGGCGATGACGTCGAGGTCTTCGTAGTCGGCGTCGGTGGTGGTGTCGTTCCAGTTCGGCGAGGAGATCCGGGCACGCCCGAACGACGGCGGAGCAGGGTTCACGGTCGTCATGGGGGCATCGTACGTCGAGCGTCCGACAGAGCGTGTGAGCATCACGGGCCTTTCCTTGGATTGCGGTCGCGCTCGGGGAACGAGTAGGTCAGCGAGAACGCGACGGCCATGAACGACGCCATCATCGCGATGTTCTTGGCGTCGAGTTCGGTGAAGGCGTCGGGGACCGGAGAGTCGACGGTGAGCATGCCGAACGAGTACTGGTCCGACCGGATCACCACCGAGACGTACGAGGTGTACCGCGGCTCGAAGCCCGGCAGGTCCTGGTCGACGTCGACGTCGGCCGAGCGGTCACCGACGATCCGGGGTGATCCGCCGACCAGCACCCACTCGAGGTTGCGGTCGCCGTAGGGCGTGCCGGCGCGGAAGACCCCGGCGGTGTCGCCGGCCCCACCGTGACCGATCGGCTCGAGCGCACGCAGATCGGTGGACAGCTGGTACACGTTGGCGCGGACGTCGGGCACCTTCGGCAGCAGGTAGAACGCCAGAGCCACGGCGACGCGATCGGCGACGACCGTGAGTTCACCGTGGCGCTCGGATCGGGGCAGCTCGGTGAACCGGACGAGTCGGGTGGCGATCTGGCCGAACGCGTACCGGACCGCCGTCGACTGCTCGAGCTCCGCCGCGGTGGCGTTGTCCTCGGCCACCGACCGGGCGGCGTCGCTGCGCCGGGTCCGGACCACCTGCACGGTCACGGCGCCGACGAGCACGACGAGCCCGAACGCGACGAGCGACAGTCGGACCGCCGGCGTGACGAACAGGTTCGGCAGCTGGAACGCCGCGGTGGGCGCAGCAGCCACCACGATCGGCCACACGACGGTGCCGACCCGTCCTGAACGCTGGTTCCCCATGACCACGACGCTAGGTCACGCCACCGACGCGGACGGAGTTGTCCACAGGCGGGTTCTCCACAGGATCCATCGGCCTCCACCGGCCCGTCGCACGCAGCTGGTAAGCAGGACCCATGACCGACGTCAGCACGCCCGTTCCCGGATCCAGAGCCCTCGTCCTCGGCGGCGGAGGTGTCGCCGGCATCGCGTGGGAAGTCGGCGTCCTCGTCGCCCTGCAGGAAGCCGGCGTCGACCTCGACGCCGCCGACCTCGTCGTCGGCACCAGCGCCGGCAGCGTCGTCGGCGCGTTCGTCCGGAACGGTGCCGTCCAGCAGGCCTACGACCAGCAGCACACCCCGGCGCCGACCACCTACCAAGAGCCGGCCCCCATCGACGTCGAGGCCGTGCAGCAGCACATCGGCGCAGCACTGCAGGGTGCGACCGGCGAGCAGGACGCCCGGGCTCGACTCGGTCAGGCCGCCCAGCAGGTCGTCGGCGGGCAGAGCGACGACGAGCGCACGGCGACCTTCGGCGAGACCCTCCCGTCCACCGAGTGGCCGGAGAAGCCGCTCGCCGTCACCGCGGTCGACGCCACCGACGGCACCTTCCGCCTGCTGACGGCAGCCGACGGCGTGCCGCTCCCCCGTGCGGTCGCGGCCAGCTGCTCGGTGCCCTTCGTCTGGACCCCGGTCACCATCGACGGCCGCCCGTACGTCGACGGTGGTGTCCGCTCGGGCACCAACGCCGACGCCGCCGCCGGGTACGAGCGCGTGCTCGTCATCGCCTGCGGCCCCGAGGGCCCGTCCCCGTGCGGGCCGTGGCTCGACGTCGCCGTCGAGGCCCTGCGCGCCGGTGGTTCGTCGGTCGAGGTCGTGGTGGCGGACAGCGCCTCCCAGCAGGCCTTCGGCACGAACTCGCTCTCGCTCGCCACCCAGGCACCGTCGGCCGAGGCCGGCCACGCCCAGGGCACCGCGGTCGCCGAGCAGGTCGCCGCCTTCTGGGCCGAGAACCTGGCGAGCGTGCACGCATGAGCACCCCGTTCTCCGACCTCGACCAGTACGTCGCGCTCCCCCGTGTCGACGGCATCGACATCAGCCCCGACGGCACCCGCGTCGCCCTGACGGTCAGCGCCCTCGACCCGGACGGCACCGGGTACCGCCGGTCGATCTGGCAGGTACCAGCAGCCCCGGCCGAGGACACGGACGCGGACACGGACGCCGCCGCCACACCCGCCGCACGCCCGGTCCGCCTCACGCGCTCCGCCAAGGGCGAGGGCGGCGTCGCCTTCACCCGCACCGGCGACCTGCTCTTCGTCTCCGCCCGGCCCGACGCCGACGCCACCGACCTCGAGACAGCCCAGCTCTGGGTGCTGCCCGCGAACGGTGGCGAGGCCCGTCCGCTCACCCGCCTGGCCGGCGGCGTCGGTGGGGTCCTGGCCACCGCGGCCTCGTCGGACGTCGTGGCGCTGACCGCCGACCTGCTGCCGGGGGCCGGCTCCGACCCCGCGACCGTGCTCGAGGCCGACGCGGAGCTCCGGAAGAGCCGGAAGGACAAGCAGGTCCGCGCGATCCTGCACGAGACCTACCCGGTCCGGTACTGGGACCACGACCTCGGGCCGGCCCAGACGCACGTGCTGACGCTCGACACGGCCGACAGCGACACCGGCAGCGACGCCGTCGGCGCCAGCGCCGAGCCCGTCCAGCCCGTCGACCGCACACCGGCCCCCGGCCGCTCGCTCGACCACGTCGGCGGGGCGCTCACGCCCGACGGTGCGGTCCTGCTGGCCTCCGTCGGCGTCCGGGAGGCCCGTGGGGACCGCTCGACGCTCGTCACCATCGACCTGTCCAGCGGCCACCGCACGGTGCTGTTCGACGACGTCGACGTCGACCACGAGATGCCGGCGCTCAGCCACGACGGCCGGACGATCGCCTGGGTCCGCACCGTCCGCTCCACCCCGGCCGGCGCGAACCAGCAGGAGGTCTGGGTCGCCGGCATCGACGGCTCCGACGCCCGCCGTGTCGCGACCGACTGGGACCGCTGGCCGAGCGAACTCGTGTTCGAGCACGGCGACCGCGCGCTCCTGGCGGTCGCCGACCAGGACGGCCGCGCGCCGGTCTTCCGCATCCCCCTCGACGGCGGCGCCGTCGAGCAGCTGACGCACGACGACTGGGCGTACTCGAGCCTGCGCGTGGCGGCGGCGACGGGCGTGGTCGTGGCGCTCCGGGCCTCCTGGGCGGCCCCGCTGCACCCGGTGCGGATCGCGACGGAAGGCACGGTGACCCCGTTGGCGACGCCGGCGCCCCCGCCGGACGTGCCCGCCCACCTGGAAGAGGTCGAGACGACCGCAGCCGACGGCGCCCGGGTGCGCGGCTGGCTGGTCGTGCCCGAGGGTGAGGGGCCGCACCCGCTCGTCCTGTGGATCCACGGCGGACCGCTCAACTCGTGGAACCAGTGGTCCTGGCGCTGGAACCCGATGCTGCTCGCAGCCCGGGGCTACGCCGTGCTGCTGCCGGACCCAGCGCTCTCGACGGGTTACGGACTCGACTTCGTGAACCGCGGCTGGAACGCCTGGGGGCAGGCGCCGTACACCGACCTGATGGCGATCACCGACGTGGTCGAGGCGCGGGCGGACATCGACGCGACCCGCACCGCCGCGATGGGTGGATCGTTCGGCGGGTACATGGCGAACTGGGTCGCCGGGCACACCGACCGGTTCCGCGCGATCGTCACCCACGCCAGCCTGTGGGCGCTCGACCAGTTCAACGGCACGACGGACTCGTCGCAGTACTGGTCGTCGATCTTCGACGCCGAGGGGATCGCGGCGAACGACCCGCACCGGTTCGTGGCCGACATCACGTCACCGATGCTCGTCATCCACGGCGACAAGGACTACCGGGTGCCGATCGGCGAGGGGCTGCGGCTCTGGTCCGAACTCGCGGAGCACCATGCGGCACCGGACGGCTCGATGCCGCACCGGTTCCTGTACTTCCCGGACGAGAACCACTGGGTGCTCGCTCCGCAGCACGCGGTGGTCTGGTACGAGACGGTGTTCGCGTTCCTCGGGCAGCACGTGCTCGACCAGGAGTGGGAGCGGCCGGCGCTGCTCGGGTAGCGCACCCGCCCGGCGAACCGGGGCGAGCCGGGTGGGCCGCTAGACGAACGCGGCCTGCCCGGTGATCGCCCGCCCGACGATCAGGGTGTTGACCTCGCGCGTGCCCTCGTACGAGTAGATCGCCTCGGCATCGGCGAAGAACCGGGCCACGCCCTTGTCGAGCACGATGCCGTTGCCGCCCTGCACCTCGCGGCACCAGGCGACGGTCTCCCGCATCTTCGCGGTGGCGAACGCCTTGGCCATCGCGGAATGCTCGTCGCCACCGACCCCGGCGTCCTGCATGGCCGAGGCCTGCGTGCACAGTGCGATCGAGGCCGTGATGTTCGACAGCGACTTGACGAGCAGGTCCTGCACGAGCTGGTGGGCGGCGATCGGCTTGCCGAACTGGATCCGCTCGCGGGCGTAGGCCAGCGCGGCCTCGTACGCACCGACCGCGATGCCGACGGCCTGCCAGGCGACCTCGGTGCGGGTCAGTCGGAGCACCTCGGCGGTGGAGCGGAACGACGTCGCGTTCTGCAGCCGGCGCGACTCGGGCACCCGGACGTCCTGCATGACGATGTCGGCGTTCTGCACGCCGCGCAGCGCGATCTTGTCCTCGATCTTCGTCGCGGTGAAGCCCGCGGTGTCGGTGGTGACGAGGAAGCCCTTGACCTGACCGTCGGCGACGTCCTTCGCCCAGATCACGACGACGTCGGCGAAGGTGGCGTTGCCGATCCAGCGCTTCTCGCCGTCGAGCACCCACTCGTCGCCCTCGCGCCGGGCGGTGGTGCGCAGACCCTTCGCGGAGTCGCTGCCCGAGTACGGCTCGGTGAGCCCGAACGCCCCGACGATCTCACCCGCGGCCATACGGGGCAGCCACTCGCGCTGCTGTTCGTCGCTGCCGGCGACCGCGATCGAGTTCATCGCCAGGCCGGACTGCACGCCGATGAAGGTGGCGACGCTCGCGTCCACGCGTCCGAGTTCGAGGGCCGCCCAGCCGCGGTACACGGCCGAGTTCTCGAACTGCCGCACGAGCGGGACGCCGGGCCCGTACATGCCGAGCTCGGCGAGCGGCGCGATCACCTGCATCGGGAACTCGGCGCGCGCCCAGTACTCGTCGGCGATGGGCGCGACCTCGCGCTCGAGGTACTGCCGGAGCTGCCCGAGCGACGCGCGCTCCTGCTCGGTGAGCTGTTGCTGGAAGCCGTAGAAGTCCGATTCGAGCAGGGGCGTCGCGGGCATCGTCGTTGACATGGGAACCACGATGCATCATTCTCGAAAACGTTGCAAGAGAGGATCGCGTGTACACATCAGACTCTGCGCTGCGCGCCTTCCGGGAGGCCCGTCACACCTTCATCGCCGGCTCACGGATCGACATGGGGGCGTTGGCTGCCGCACTCGGCGTCGACCGCACGTCGCTGTTCCGCTGGGTCGGCAACCGTGACCGGTTGCTGTCCGAGATCCTGTGGTCCCTCGCAGTCCCGACCCTCGACGGAGCCACCCACGCCGCCGACGAGATCGGGGCGACCGGAGCAGCCCGGCTCGTCGTCGTGCTCGACCGGTTCACCGCCGACCTGATCGACGCCCCGTACTTCCGGGCGTTCCTGACGCGCGAACCCGCTCGGGCGATGCGTCTGCTCACCACCTCGGACAGCGACGTGCAGAGCCGCTTCGTCGCCCGGGTGACCGCTCTCATCGAGCAGCAGGAGTCGTCCGGTACGTTCGATCCGGCACCGTTGTCGGCTGAGGAGCTCGCACGGCTGCTCGTCCGGATCTCCGAGTCGTTCACCTACGCCGAGTTCATCTCCGGTGAGACCCCTGATCCCGACCGGGCCCGTGCGGCGTTCGAGTACGTCCTGCGGCCCGACGCGGTGCACGCCACACCCGCACCACCGATCGGAGACCGATGACCATCGACGAGTACCCGTTCCGCCGCTCCTACCCCACCCGGTGGAACGACAACGACATGTTCGGGCACGTCAACAACACGATCTACTACTCGGCGATGGACAACGCGTCGACGTACTGGTTCCGCGAGGCCGCCGGGCTCGACCCGTTCTCGTCGGAGTGGATCGCCGTGCTGGTGTCGTCGAGCTGCCGGTTCGTCGAGTCCGCCGTCTGGCCGGACGTCATCGAGGTCGGGATGCGCTCGAAGCACCTCGGCACCACGAGCCTTTCGTGGGAGTTCGGCCTGTTCCGGCAGTCCGACGGCGCCCTGCTCGCCACCGGTGAGTTCGTGCACGTCATCATCGACCGCGAGGGCGCCCGCCGACCGATCCCCCTGCCCGCCGAGCTCCGCGAGCTCGTGACCGGCTCGATGGTCGCGCAGCAGCCCGCCGTCGCCGACTGACGACCTCAGCCCTTGAGGGCTGCCAGCTCGAGGTTGATGTCGTCGGGGTCCTGCACGGACAGGATCACCATGCCGGCGTCGCCGAGGTCGGTGACCTCGCCGTGCTCGACACCCGCGGCATCGAGTCGGGCGGCCGCCTCGTGCAGCTCGTCGACCGAACCCACGACGAAGCTCACGTGGTCGAGGCCGACGGTGTCCGGATCGAACGTCTGCCCTGCGGGAGCGACCGGACGGAGTCCGAACACCTGGTCACCGAGCCGGAACACCGATCCGCCGTAGAAACGCTCGCGATCCTCGCGGACACCCGGCTCGTCGACCTGGTCGCTGAAGTCGATCGCCGGATCCGTGCCGAGCAGCAGCTGGTAGAAGGCCTTGCTCCGGTGGATGTCGGTCACGGTGACACGGACGTGGGCCAGGGCGGTCGGGCGTGCGAACGGCTCGGTCATGGTGGAGCTCCTCGTAGGTTGCGCGCCGTGGTTGCGACGCGCACCCGAGGCAACGCTCGGTCCCTCCGAAGCACCCGAGGCCGTGCGGCGACCGGACAGCCCCGTGGACCACGTTCCGCACGCCGCACAACCGAAGCGCCCCCGAACCACGCGATCGCGCGGTTCGGGGGCACTTCGGTCGTGCAAGCGGCGCTGGACCCGAACGCCAGCGCCGCAGTCCGGGGTCAGATCAGGTCGTCGGTCAGGTGGTTCGGCGTGCCGAAGCGGTGCGCCGTGATGGACACCGCCTGCTCGCGGACGAACGGCAGGATCTCGAGCCGCCCGGCCTCGGTCACCGGGCCGCCGTACACCGCGACGTCCGGGCGACCACCGACGGCCGAGTACAGCGCCGAGGTGTCGCCGCCGATGAGCCGCACCCGGGTCGACGGACCCGAGGCGACCGAGCTCGCGAAGGCCGCGTCGGACACCATCTGCGACAGCGAACGGACGATCGGCAGCGAACGGATCGCCGCGGCGACGGACGACGGCAGCGTCGCGGCCGTGGAGACCTCGATCGTCGTGCCGGCACGGAGCGCAGCGGCGACGACGCGGACGAGCTCGATCACCGAGGCGTCAGCGTCCGCGTCGGCGACCGCGGCCAGGCGCACCTGCACCGACGGGAACGGCAGGTACCGGGCGATGTTCCGCTCGGCGGAGAGCGCCGAGACGTCGGTCGCGGTGCCGAACAGCGTCGACCACGCCTGCTCGTCGGACGCCAGCGCACGGTCGAGCACCGGCGAAGCGACCTCGGCAGCCCGGGCGAAAGCACTGACCGGGGCGGAGGGAACAGCTGACGCGGTCGCCGCAGCCGGCGTCCACGACCCGAGCCCGAGCAGGTAGTTCCGCCCACCGGCCTTCGTGCCGGCGCCGACCGCCGACTTCTTCCAGCCGCCGAACGGCTGACGCCGGACGATGGCGCCCGTGATGCCGCGGTTGACGTAGAGGTTGCCCGCCTGGATCCGCGACAGCCACGTGCCGATCTCGGCCGGGTCGAGCGAGTGCAGGCCCGAGGTCAGGCCGTAGTCGACCTCGTTCACGATGTCGATCGCCTCGTCGAGCGAGTCCGCGGTCATCATGCCGAGGATCGGGCCGAAGTACTCGGTGCGGTGGAACTCCGAGCCGCGGCGGACGCCCTGTCGGACACCCGGGCTCCAGAGCTTGCCGGTCTCGTCGAGCTGCTTCGGCTCGACGGCCCAGGACTCCCCCGCGCCGAGCTTCGTCAGGCCGTCGAGCAGCTTGCCCGAGGCCGGCTCGATGACGGGACCCATCTGCGTCGCGGCGTCGGTCGGGTACCCCACCGTGAGCGAGGCCACCGCGTCGAGCAGCTGGTTCCGGAAGCGCTTCGACTTCGCGACCGAGCCCACCATGACGACGAGGGACGCGGCCGAGCACTTCTGGCCGGCGTGCCCGAACGCGGACGCGACGACGTCCTTCACGGCGAGGTCGAGGTCGGACGACGGCGTGACGATCACGGCGTTCTTGCCCGAGGTCTCGGCGAGCAGCGGCAGGTCGGGGCGGAACGAGCGGAACAGCTCGGCCGTCTCGTACGCACCGGTGAGGATGACCTGGTCGACCATCGGCGACGCGATGAGCTGCTGCCCGAGGTCGTTCTCCGACACCTGCAGGAACGCGAGCACGTCGGCCGGGGCCCCATGGGCGTCGAGCGCGGTCTCGATGATCGAGGCGAGCACGGCGCCGGAGCGCTCGGCGGGCGGCGCGGGCTTCAGGACGACGGCGGACCCGGCCGCCAGCGCGGCGAGGGTCGATCCGGCGGGGATCGCGACGGGGAAGTTCCACGGCGGCGCGACCAGGGTGAGCGCTGCGGGCGTGAAGCTCGCACCGTCGACGTCGTCGAGCGAGGACGCCAGGGTGCCGTAGAAGTGCGCGAAGTCGATCGCCTCGGACACCTCGGGGTCGGCCTGGTCGATGGTCTTGCCGGTCTCCGACGCCATGACCTCGATGAGGGCGGCGCGGTTCGCCTCGAGTGCGTCGCCGACGGCGTGCAGCACGGCACCACGCGCACCACCGGACCAGGTCCCCCAGACCGCACCCGCGGCCTTGGCACGACCGAGCGCGGAGTCGAGCGCCGTGGCGGAGTCGACCCGGGCCTCCTGGACGGCGCGGACGCCGAGCGTCGACGAGGCGACCCGTGCGGTGATGGCGTCGCCCCAGGCGCGGACGGCGCCGACCGAGGGGTCGCTGTCCGGGGTGTTCTCGAAGTGGCCGGGGCCGGGGCGGCCGACGGCGGCGTACCGGTCGGCGACACGGTGGGAGGCCGGCGCTTCGAGACCCTCGGGCGTCGCGAGCGGCACCAGGGACGCGCGGAAGCGCTCCTCTTCACGGGCGAACAGCGGCGGCGAGGACACCAGCGAGAAGACCGCGGACATGAAGTTGTCCTGCGAGGCGCCCTCTTCGAGGCGACGGATCAGGTAGGCGATCGCGACGTCGAACTCGCCCGGGTGCACGACCGGCGTGTAGAGCAGGAGCGAACCGACGGTGTTCTTCACGGCCGACGCCTGACCCTGCGCCATGCCGAGCAGCATCTCGAACTCGATGCCGTCCCGCACGCCGCGCTCACCGGCGAGCAGCCAGGCGTGGGCGACGTCGAACAGGTTGTGCCCGGCGACACCGACGCGGACGTTCTCGACGCGCGATGGGGTGAGCGCCCAGTCGAGCACGCGCTTGTAGTTGGTGTCCGAGTCCTGCTTGGTGTGCCAGGTGGCGAGCGGCCAGCCGTGCACCGAGGCCTCGACCTGCTCCATCGGCAGGTTCGCGCCCTTCACCAGACGGACCTTGATGCCGGCACCACCACGAGCGCGGCGGGCGGCGGACCACTCCTGCAGCTCCTGCATCGCGGCGAGCGCGTCGGGCAGGTACGCCTGCAGCACGATGCCGGCTTCGAGGCCGAGGAACTCGGGCTCGTCGAGGAGCTTCGTGAAGACCGCGATGGTGAGGTCGAGGTCCTTGTACTCCTCCATGTCGAGGTTGATGAACTTGGCCGGGGTGGCGGCTGCGGCGCGCTGGAAGAGCGGTCGGAGCTGTTCGACGATGTCGTCCACCGCGTGGCCGAACGCCCACGGCGAGTGCGGGTGCACGGTCGAGGACACCTTGATGGAGACGTAGTCGACGTCGTCGCGGGCCAGGAGCTTGTGCGTGCCCTCGAGTCGGCGGGCGGCTTCGCGCTCCCCCAGGACGGCTTCGCCGAGCAGGTTGACGTTGAGGCGGACGCCGTCGCGCTTGATGCCGGCGATGGCCGGGCCGAGCTTGGAGTCGGTGGCGTCGACGATCAGGTGGCCGACCATGTTCCGGAGGACCCGTCGGGCGATGGGCACGACGACGTTCGGCAGCACCGGGGCCATGCCGCCGCCGAGCCGGACGAGTCCGCGGAGCGCGGCGGGCAGGAACCCCGGGGCATCGGGGGCGATCTGGCGGAGCTTGCGGGCGGCGACGGCGAGGTCTTCCGGTCGCACGACCCCGTCGACGAACCCGACGGCGAAGTCGAGTCCGGCGGGGTCGGCGAGCACGCCGGCGAGCTGCTTCGCCGAGCCGTCGACCGGGTAGGTCTCGGCCTCGGCGAGCCACTGTCGGACGAGCGCGACGGACTGGTCCGCCAGGGCGTCGTGGTCGATGGCGGAGTCCTCGTGCAGCGTCGTCATGGGTTCAGTGTGGAGGTCGGGGATGCGGTAGCGGAAGTGAGCGTTCCTGATGGATACCGTTCAGTCTCGCTACCGTTCCGGTCCTGATCCGGCTAGCGTCGGACCATGCTCGACGTCCGCCGTCTCGTGCTCCTCCGTGAGCTGTCCATCCGCGGCACGATCGCGGCCGTCGCCGAGGCCGTGAACTTCACCCCGTCGGCGGTCTCGCAGCAGCTGAGTGCCCTGGAGCGGGAGGCCGGCGTGCAGCTCCTGCGCAAGGCCGGGCGTCGGCTCCAGCTCACCCCGCAGGCCGAGGTACTGGTCGCTGCGGCGGGCCAGGTGCTCGACGTCCTCGAGCACGCGCAGTCACAGGTCGAGGAGACCCTGTCGTCCGTGCAGGGCCGCGTCCGGGTCGCCGTGTTCCAGTCCGCGGCTCTCGCCCTGATGCCGAGCGCCCTGCACGAGATGGCCACGGAACATCCCGACGTCCGGGTCGAGATGGTCCAGCGGGAACCGGAGACCGCACTGAACGAGACGTGGGCTCGTGACTTCGACATGGTCATCGCCGAGCAGTACCCGGCCCACGCCGCTCCGCACCTGCCCGGGCTCGACCGCTCCGACCTGACGACCGACGCCGTCCGGCTCGCCCTGCCCCCGCTCGACACGGCCCTGCGCCCGGTGTCGTCGCTCGAGGACGCCCGCACCATGCCCTGGGTGATGGAACCCCGCGGCACCGCGTCGCGGCACTTCGCGGAGCAGGTCTGTCGGCGCTGGGGCTTCGAGCCCGACGTCCGGTACGAGACCGCGGACCTGCAGACGCAGATCCGTCTGGTCGAGTCGGGCAACGCGGTGAGCCTGATGCCGGACCTGATGTGGACCGGTCGGACGACGACCTGTCGGCTGCTCGAGCTGCCGGAGGGGCCCCGACGCACGATCTTCACCGTGGTGCGGTCCGCGGGGTCGTCGTCCCCGGCGGTCCGCGCACTCCGTGATGCGCTCGAGCGCGCGGCGGCGGCCGTCGGCGACTGATCCGCCGGCGCGCACGCCATCCGGCGCACTCCAGCCGGCAGGCACGCCATCCAGCGCGCACGCTATCCAGCGCGCACCATCCAGCGCCGTGACCGGATCGAGACCTGGGCATCCGTCAGGATCTCGTTGACGCAGACATCTCCTGGATGAGGGCACCTCCCGGTGCCCCGACCGGCATCCGAGGGGGATCCCATGAACCAGCCCTGCACCTCCACCACACGACGGGTCGCTGCCATCGGCGCAGCCGTCGCCATCGTCACCGCGTCGTCGGCGTTCGGCATCGGCGCCGCGACCGCCGTCGCGGCCGAGCCCACGACCGCCACGAGCACGGCGACACCCGGTACGCCGGCCGAGCCCGCCGCGCCCATCACGCCCGCCGCGCCCGTCACGACGGTCGACACCGCCGAGCAGCCGGGAGGCCCGTCCACCGACCCGACGCCGACTGCGGTCCCGGAAACGGCGGCACCAGAGCCCACGGCACCCGCCGCACCGGCGACACCTGCGGCGCCTGCGGCACCCGCGGCACCCGCGGCCGACGACGGCAGCGACCTCGCCTTCACGGAACCGTCGACCGCCGAGGACCCGATCGAGCTCACCGCCACCAGCGGCACGCCCTTCACACGCACCTTCGAGACCACCGGCGGCGACGGCACCGTCGGCTACGCCATCCAGGACGCCCCGTCCTCCGACTACTGGGTCAACGTCGACACCGGTGTCCTGAGCGGCGACCCGAAGGAGGCCGGGACCTTCCGGTTCCAGGTCGTCGCCCTGAGCGGCTCGACCGAGATCACGCAGTACGTCGAGCTGACGGTCGCACCCGGTGACCCCGTGGGCGTGACGTTCGGCGTCGCCACCCCCGACTACAACGGGCTGTGGCAGGTCGAGACCGACGGCACGATCTGGGAACAGGCAGCCGGTCAGGGCCGGGTCCGCATCGTGCCGAGCATCCCCGTCGCCGAGGGCACCCCCCTCACGCTCGCCGGGCTCGCGGTCGACGCGTACGGCAACCGGACCACGCCGGGTCCGGACTACCCCCGGTCGACCGTCACGAGCACGGACGACTCCGACTCGGCGGTGTGGAACGACGGGGACTCCTCGAACACCGTGACCTTCGGCGGCACCGGCACCCGGACCGTGACGGTCTCCGAAGGGGGCGTCTCCACGTCGTTCGAGGTCGTCGTCGGCGCCGAGGACACCGACGAGCCCGCCGCCCCGGACACCATCACGTTCACCGAGCCCTCGACGCCCGAGTCACCCATCCGCATCGAGACCACCGCGGGCGAGCAGATCGAGCGCACCTTCACCGCGACGGGGTCGTCGACGGAGCTGCACTACGTCCTGCTGACCGGCCCGACGGCGTTCCCCGTCCCGGGCAACGAACACCCGATCGCACCACTCGGCCTCGCCGTCGGTGACACGAGCGGGGTCCTGAGCGGTGCCCCGACGGTGGCTGGCGAGTACGACTTCCAGGTCATGGCGATGAACGGGTCCCGCGCTGCCACCCAGTACGTCCACCTGTCCATCCGTCCCGCCGCGACGGAGGAACTCAGCCTGCTCGTCGGCACGATCGGGTCGCCGAAGGGGTGGCTCCGCGACGCCGAGGGCCTGCGCGAGATCTTCGCGGAGAGCCCGAAGTCGATCCCGGTCGACGCCGTCCCGGTGGCCCAGGGGGCGACGATGGTCGTCCGGGTGACGGCCCTCGACGCGTTCGGGAACAGCACGAAGGAGTCCGACGGCGCGCAGCCCGTCGTGACGAGCAGCGTGGCCAGCGACGAAGTGACGATGCCGTACGGCGAGTGGGAGCCCCGCGTCGGGTTCCCGCACGCCTCGCCGCACACCATCACGGTCGCCCTCGGTGACGTCTCGACCACGTTCGACGTGGACGTGCGGCCGTCGGTCGCGACCGTCGGCGACACGACCCCGACGGCCGGCGGCGGTGGGCACCTCGCCTACACGGGCGCTGACGCCTCCGGGCCGCTCGCGTGGGCGCTGGGCCTGCTCGCCGCCGGCGGCGGTCTGCTGGTCCACCGGCTGCGTCGCCGTCGCGCCTGAGACGCGACCCCGCAACGGACGGGAGGCGCGGTGCGGGCCCGCACCGCGCCTCCCGTCCGTCGTTCCGAACCCACAGGGCGCGCCGCGCGTGCGGGGGTCCGGCGGTTTCCCGCACGCACCCCCAACCCGGGTCACATTCCGGTGAATCGTCACAGCCCGGCAACGTCATCCCGCTACGATCCGAGAACGCCGACATTCTCGGCAAATTCACATGATCTGGGCGATGAGCCCGGACCGAATCCCTGGGGGATCCCGTGCACCGCAGCACCTCCACCGTCCGTCGCGCCTGCGCCGTCGGCACCACCGTCGCCCTGGTCGGCCTGACCACCGGCCTCGGCATCATGACCGCGACGGCCGCCAACGCCGAGACGCTCGACACCACGCAGCCGATCGTGGCCGCCGAGACGCCCGCTCCGGTCGTCTCCGACGAGACGCCCACGCCGACGGACCCGCCCGTCGAGACCGCGCCCGAGACCCCGGCTCCGGTCGAGGAAGCCCCGGCGCCCACCCCCGAGTCCACCGAGCCCGCCGCGCCGGAGACCACCGCGCCGGCCGCCACCGAGGCTCCGAAGCCGACCGAGACCCCGAAGCCGGACGTCACGGCCAAGGCCGCCGACGCCACCGTCACCATCGAGGGCACGGCCAAGGTCGGCACCCGACTCGTCGCCGTCGTCACCGGCTTCGACGACGAGGCGGGGTACAAGTACTCCTGGACCGACCAGGACGGCAACGTCCTGTCGAAGGCCGCGAGCTACGTCGTCGACCCGACCGACGTCCGCAAGACCATCACGGTCGCCGTCACGGGCACGCTGCCCGGCGCGACCGAGACCTCCACGGTCGAGTCCGAGGCCACCGCCGCCGTGACGCAGACCCCGGCGTTCCTCGGTGAGGACGGCCAGCCCACCAAGGCCGGTGCCACGCAGGACAGCCCGCTCGAGCTGAGCACCGCCGCCGGTGACGCCTTCTCGCACACCTTCCGCGCGCAGGGCTTCCCGGAGCCGAAGTACAGCCTCGCCTGGTTCGACGAGGACGACGCCGAGTACGCCGAGGAGTTCCCGGAGGACGAGATGTCCCCCGCGGACCAGCTCCCCTACGGTCTGACCTTCGACGCCTCGACCGGTGAGCTCAGTGGCGTCACCACCGAGGCGTGGGACTGGACCTTCGCCGTCACGGCGACCAGCGGCACCGAGACGACCACGCAGTACGTTTCGCTCAACGTCGAGGCCGGTGCGCCGCTCGGCCTGTTCGTCTACACGACCGATCGCGCCGGAGCCTTCGACTTCGACGAGAACGACACCAAGAAGCGCACCACGTGGATCATCGACCCGGACGGCAAGGTCTACACCGTCATCACGCAGGGTGACGGCGACGGTGGCCAGGTCGGCACCGAGGTCGACGGCGGTCGTCCCACGATCAAGCAGGGTGGGACGCTCATCGTGACCGGCACGGTCGTCGATCGGTTCGGCAACGAGGTCCTGGGCGAGGACGACGAGTCGATCACGCCCACCGTGACGTCGGACGTCTCGACCGACGTCATCGCCGCAGACCCCGAGATCGGTGAGTTCGGCTTCATCGGCGTCACGTTCCCGCACGCCTCGATCCACAACCTCACGGTCGCCGCCGGCGATTTCGCCACCTCGTTCGCCGTGGACGTCCAGCCGACCGCGGTCGCCGGTATCGCCGACCCGACCCCGGTCGCGCCGGCAGCGGCCCCGGTCGCCCCGGTCAACACCGGCGGCCAGCTCGCCTACACCGGTTCGGACACCACCGACGCGCTGCCGTGGGCCCTGGGCCTGCTCGTCGCCGGTGCCGGCCTCATCGGCGCCCGCTTCGCGCGTCGTCGTCGCGCCCAGCGCTGACACCCTGAGACGTCTCCCGTCCGTCGCGTGCCCGCGCGGTGGACGGGAGGCCCGTGACGGCCCCGCCTGCTCCTCCACCGGAGCAGGCGGGGCCGTTTCGCATCCGCGCCCGGCCGGGTCCGCGCCGGTAGCGTTGGCGACATGCCCACGCTGCTGCACATCGACTCCTCGGCCGACCTGTCCCACTCCCGCTCGCGCGCACTGACCGCGGCCTTCGCCGACGCCTGGCGCGCCCGGGGCCCGGAGTACACCGTCGTCCGACGGGACCTGCACGTCGACCAGCTCCCCCACCTGGAGAGCTCGGCGCTGCACTGGGCCGCCGCCGACCGCACCGCCGAGGAGACCGTCGCGCCCGAGGCCGACGCACTGCGGCAAGAGGTCATCGACGAGCTCCTGGCCGCCGACGTCGTCGTGGTGGGTGCGCCGCTGTACAACTACACGGTGCCGTCGACCCTGAAGGCCTGGATCGACCGCATCCACGTGCCCGGCATCCTGACCGGCGGCGTGCAGCCCCTGGCCGGACGACCCGTCGTGACCGTGGTGAGCCGCGGCGCGACCTACGACGCCGGCACCCCGACCGAGGGCTGGGACCATGGTTCCCCCGTCCTGCACATCGTGCTCGGCACCGCGCTCGGCATGAAGCTGTACCCGATCACCGTCAGCGCGACCCTGGCCGACCGGCTGCCGGACCTCGCACCGCTGGCCGACCACGCCGCCGCGGAGTTCGCCGACGCGAAGACGACGATCGAGCGCCTGGCGACGACACTCGGCTGACCCGCGCGGCTGCGGCGCTCCTCAGACGGGTTGCACCTCGTCGGCCCGCCCGAGCAGCTCCGCGTGGAAGGCCGTCTGCGTCAGCGCGCTCGCGAGCAGGAACCCGGTCATCGACTCGATCCCGCCGCTGAAGGGCACCCGGGCGGCGACCTCGAACAGCGTCGGATGGTCCAGCGCATCGAGGGCCGCGGCGACGTGGCGTGAGCGTTCCTCCCGGTGCCGGGCCAGGGTCTGCGCGCGGGTGACGACGTCCCGGAACCGGTACTCGTGGCCCGGGCAGACCTCGAGGTCGGCGTACGGGTCGAGCCGCGCGAGGGACGCCAGGTAGTCGCCGAGCGGGTTCGTCCCGGTCCGGCCGCCGAGCCCGATGCCGGAGTTGATCCGCGGCAGCACGTGGTCGCCGGAGAACAGCAGCCCGTCGGCCTCGTCGAGGAAGCACACGTGCCCGCTCGTGTGCCCCGGGGTCCACAGCGTGCGGATCGTCCGACCGGGGATCGGCAGCAGGTCGCCGTCCCCGAGCAGCACGTCGGCGTACGGCGACTCGATCCGGCCCATCCCGATCCGGCGTCCGCTGCCCCAGGCCTCGACGGCCCCGGCCCGCAGGTGTTCCGGCAGCCCCCACGTCGCGATGTCGGCGTCGTTCCGCTCGGCGTCGGCGCGTTCCCGTTCGAGCGCACGGACCTCGAGGCCGTGCATCGCCACACGTGCACCCGTCGCCCGGCGGATGGCCGCCGCGGCACCCAGGTGGTCGGCGTGCAGGTGCGTCACGGCCACGAGCGACACGTCGTCCAGGGTCCGTCCGATCGCGGCGAGCCCGTCCCGCAGCTCGGCGAGCCCGCCGTCGG
The DNA here is from genome assembly GCF_003234395.1 of Curtobacterium sp. MCLR17_051. Classification (NCBI taxonomy): domain Bacteria; kingdom Bacillati; phylum Actinomycetota; class Actinomycetes; order Micrococcales; family Microbacteriaceae; genus Curtobacterium; species Curtobacterium sp. MCLR17_051. The sequence goes on along the minus strand of NZ_QKTA01000014.1, from coordinate 77,302 downwards.
CCGACCACCCGGGGTCGATCACCGCGAGCGAGCCGTCCGCCCCCTCGACGACGTACACGAGGGTCGCGTCGGGCACCCCGAACCGGAACGGCACCGCGAGGGTCCAGATGCCCGGCCGGACCTGCTCGACGGTTGGCAGGACGCCGTCGCGGAGCGCGGCGGCCTGCACGGGGCTGATCGGTTCCGGGGCCGGCGCTGCCGGTGGGGGCACGGTCGTCACGCCGGCCACCCTACCGACGCTGGCCGACCTGCCCGGGGTGATCCGGGCCTCCCGGCCGCGCATCGTGAGCAGAAGGTGTCGGGTGCGGGTACTGGACCCGACCATTCCTGCTCACGAAGTGCGCAGCCCCGCCACCGCGCGCGAGTAGACAGGACCCATGGAGATCGCACCGATGCTCGCCAAGGCCGTCGCCACCGTCCCCGATCCGGACAGCACGAAGGGCGGGCTGCGGTACGAGCCGAAGTGGGACGGCTTCCGCGGCATCGTGACCATCGACGGTGACGACGTCGAGATCGGCAGCCGCGGGGCCAAGCCGCTCACCCGGTACTTCCCCGAGCTCGTCGAGGCCTTCCGCGCCCAGTTCGGCGGCCGCGACCACCCGGTCGTCCTGGACGGCGAGGTGATCCTGCGTTCCGGTGAGCCCGGTGCCGAGCGCCTCGACTGGGAGGCCCTGTCACAGCGCATCCACCCGGCGGCTTCGCGGATCGCCAAGCTCAGCGTCGAGACGCCGGCGCAGTTCGTGGCCTTCGACCTGCTGGCGGTGGACGGCGAGGAGCTGGTGGACCGCCCCTTCGACGAGCGTCGCGAGCGCCTGGAGCAGCTCGGCGACGCGATGACCGACCCGCTCTTCGTCACCCGCACCACGCTCGACGTCGAGCAGGCGCGTGAATGGCTCACGACCTTCGAGGGCGCCGGGCTCGACGGCGTCGTCGCGAAGCCCCGAGCGCGGCCGTACGAACCGAACAAGCGCTCGATGCTCAAGATCAAGCACCACCGCACCGCCGACGTCGTCGCCATCGGCTACCGCGTGCACAAGAGCGGCTCCGGCGTCGGGTCGCTGCTCGTCGGGCTGTACGACGCGGACGGCGAGCTCCGCCAGGTCGGCGGCGTCTCCGCCTTCTCCGACAAGCGGCGGGCCGCGTTGATCGACGAGCTCGAGCCCGTCGTGCTCCGCGATGCGGACGGGAGGCCCGTCACCGGTGACGGGGAACGGTCGCGGTTCTCGTCGGGTCGCGACACGTCGTTCGTCCGGCTGGCGCCGGAGCTGGTGCTCGAGGTCCGGTACGACCAGATGGAGGGCGACCGGTTCCGGCACACCGTGCAGTTCGAGCGGTGGCGGCCCGACCGTGACGCGACGTCGTGCGGGTTCGAGCAGCTCGAGGTGCCGAGTGCGTACGACCTGAACGACGTGCTGTCCTGACGACGGAACGCACTGCGGTGTCCGTTTGTCGCTGTTCTGTCACGTTCGGGGAAAAGTAGTTAGCCGAACTAGCGAAGCCGTGCCAGGATGATCTCAGCAGCACGAGGCGTCCAGTTCGGACGCCCGGATCGGAGCGGATCGACATGAGCACCAGCACGCTTGTCCGCCACCCTCGGCGGAGCCCCTTCACAGAAGTCCGAGAGGCACGGCGCCAGCGCGTCCTGCAGCTCAGCGCGGTCATCAGCGCCATCGCCGGCGTGACCGCCACGGCGCTCGCACTCGTCACGGTCGGACTCGGCTCGTGATCGTCGACGGCATCACCGACGTGCACCGCGGCACCTGGTCGCGGCTCACCCGCCTGCACACCGCCAGCATCGGGCTGCCGACGCACACCACGCGCGTCGAGGACCCGGACCGTCAGCGGGACGTCTCCTCCGCAGCCTGAGGCTCGGCCGCGGCTGTTCGGCATTCGGCCGCCGGTTGCTCGGCCGCTCGGCCGCTCGGGCTCAGCTCGGCTTCTTCGCTCGTGAGGGCTGCACGCGCGGCGGCTCCCCCGGCATCTTCGGGAAGTCCGGCGGGAACGGCAGCTCACCCTCGCCGTTCGCCAGGTCCCGCTCCCACCACTCGAGCAGCGGCGCGATGCTGCCCGGCTGCTCCCCCATCGACTCCCACGGGTCGCCCGTGGTCCGCAGCCGCTCCGGCACCGTGCGGATCGTGAAGGTCGTCGGGTCCGCGGTGCGCAGTTCGTCCCACCCGATCGGCGTCGACACCGATGCGTGCGCCAGAGCTCGGGGGCTGTAGGCACCGGCCATCGTGCGGTCGCGGTTCGCCTGGTTGAAGTCGACGAAGATCCGCTGCCCCCGCTCCTCCTTCCACCACGCCGTCGTGACCTGGTCGGGCATCCGGCGTTCGAGCTCGCGCGCCGCAGCGATCACTGCATGCCGCACCTCGAGGAACTCGTGCTCGGGGCGGATCGGTGCGAACACGTGCAGGCCACGGTTGCCGCTCGTCTTGATCCAGGTGGTCAGGCCGACCTCGTCGAGGACCTTCCGCAGTTCCTCGGCCACCGGCACCGTGTCGCCGAAGTCGGTGCCGGGCTGCGGGTCGAGGTCGATGCGGAGCTGGTCCGGGTGGTCGCTGTCCTCGGCACGAGAGGCCCACGGGTGGAACACCACCGTGTTCATCTGTGCGGCCCACACCGCCACGGCCGGCTCGTCGATCACGAGCTGCGGGTGCGACCGGGCACTCGGGTAGGTCACCGTCACCGAGCGGACGTAGTCGGGCGCCCCCTTGGGCGGGTTCTTCGAGAAGAACTGCTCACCGTCGACGCCGCCGGGGAACCGCTGCAGCGAGATCGGCCGGTCGCCGTTCGCCCGGACGAAGGCGTCGCCCACCGTGACGAGGTACTCCGCCAGGTCGAGCTTCGTGATGCCCGCCTCGGGCCAGAGCACCCGCGAGGGGCTGCTGATCCGGACCTCGCGGTCACCGTCGGGCCCCGGCACCCGCACCGTCGTCGCTTCGCTCGCCATGCAGCGGACCGTACACGCGTGGCGGCCGCCCGCCCGCAGCCGGGACCGCTCTTCCTCCCGCAAGACACCGGTGTTCCCTGGTCGAACACGCGCACGCCGGTGTTCAGCGCGCGGACACCGGTGTCTTGCGGGCAGGGTCGGCAGGATGGGCGGGTGAACGCGTACCTCGGCATCGACCTGGCGTGGGGGCTCGGCTCCGAGCGGAAGGCCGCGAACGAGACCGGGCTGATCGCGATGGGCCAGGACGGCACGATCACCGACGCCGGGTGGGCCCGCGGGGTCGACGCCGTCACCGACTGGATCGCCGAGCACCTCGGGCCACGATCCCTGATCGCCGTGGACGCCTCGCTCGTCGTGACGAACCCGACGGGCATCCGCGAATCCGAGCGGCAGGTCGGGCAGCGCTACGGCCGGTGGAAGGTCGCGGCGAACCCGACGAACCAGGCATCGGCAGCGAGCGCCGGCTCGGCGTTGCTCGACCGGCTTACCGAGCTGGGCGTCGACTACGTCTCCGACACGGACGCCATGCGGGCACGGACCGGTCCAGCGATGTTCGAGTGCTACCCGCACACGACGCTGGTGGGGGTGGAGGAACTCGGCTACGACGTCGAACGCCCCCGCTACAAGCGACTCGACCTGCGGATCCCCGCCGCCGAGGCGCGTGCCCGTCGCGCCGAGGCGTTCGACGAACTGGTCCGGCGGCTGCGCGAGACCCTGCTCGACCCGCCGCTGCTGCTGGACTCGCACCCGCTGACGCAGCGGCTCGCCGACCCGTCGGTGCTGCACGGTCCGACGCACAAGCACCGCGAGGACCTGCTCGACGGGGCCCTGTGCGCGTGGACGGCGGCGTTCTGGGAGCGACACGGCGACGACCGCGTGCAGATCCTGGGAGGCGATCCGGCCCTCCCGTCCGACCCGCTGGACGAGGCGGGCCGCCGGCCCGTCGTGGTGGCGCCCGCACGCCCGTCGCAGCGCTGACGGCGCGAGGAGGATCAGATCTCGCCCGCTGCTGCCGCCGTGCAGATCACCTTCGTGGGGAGTTCGCGAAGGGGTTGCAAGTCACCGAGCATCGACCGGCGGGCGGCGTGATGGTTCTCATTCGTCGTGACCCTCCGCCAGTCGAGCACGACACCGCGCTCGGCCGCGTACTCGCGCCAGAACTCCCGCTGGGTTCGCCCGTTGCCCTCCATGAAGGGATGGATGTAGTTGAGCGTCGCGAACTGTTCGGTCAAGAAGTCCAGAGGACGCTCCGGCATCCGGGGCGAAGCGAGCTCATCGTCCAGTCGGGCCATCCGTACGGGGATCAGTTCAGGCGCCAGGAACGGTTCGTCAGGGTTCTTCGCGATGCCGTCGAGCCGGTACTCACCTGCCCAGACGTAGACGTCCTGGAAGAGATGGGCGTGGATACGGCGCACCCGTTCCGATGGCAGGAGCCCCGCGAGTCCGGGAACCTCACCGAGCAGGAGGTCCAACTCTCGGTCCTGCACCTCGGGGACCTCGAGTTCCGCGAGTTGATCACGGCTCGTGGCCCCGAACTTGTTGCGGAGGACGTACTGGTCGTCGTAGTACCCGCCGTCGGGTCGAGGACTCACCGACGGTGCGCGAAAGCCCGGAGCTCCTCGCGACTGATCTCGCCCTTCGCGAAGCGGTCCATGTACCGGATCCACTCGGGGTTGTCCTTGAAGCCTTCGAGTCGCCCGGAGTGGATCACCGCAGCGACGGCGCGCGTCCGCTTGACGCGCTCCGAGCCGGAGACGGTCCGAACCATTCGCTTGGGCATGCACCAATGCTACGCCGGGGCGCGCACGTGTTCCAGACCCGCCAGGACGGCCCGTCGTGGTGGCACCCGCACGCCCGTCGCAGCGGAGGCCGCGCGGCTAGGGTTGAGCGGTGAGCACGACGACCGAACCCCTGCACATCGGGCTGGTGTCGCTGCACACCTCCCCCGGAGACGAACCCGGTTCGGGCGAGGTCGGCGGCATGAACGTCGTCGTCCGGCACCAGGCCGAGGCACTGGCCGACCTGGGCCACCACGTGGACATCATCACGCGCCGGTCCGCCCCGACGCAGCCGGACTCGGTGTCGCTCGTGCCGGGCGTGTGCCTGCGGTTCCTGTCCGCGGGGCCGGCTGAGCCGGTGCCGAAGGGCGAGCACGACGCGTTCATCGAACCGTTCCGCCACGAGCTGGAGCAGCTCGGGCCGTTCGACGTCCTGCACTCGCACCACTGGTTCTCCGGCGCCGCCGCGCTGCCCGTCGCCCGCGAGCGCGGCATCCCCCACGTGCAGTCGTTCCACTCCATCGCCGCCGACCCGGCCACACCGCTGTCCGAGGGCGAACGTCCCGAGTCCGCCGGCCGCATCGCCGGCGAGGAACTGCTCGCGCGCGAGTCGGACGCCGTCGTCGTGGTGTCCGAGGCCGAAGCGTCGACCGTGCGCACCCGGCTCGGCGGCGACGACGCCCGCATTTGGATCGTGCCACCGGGGGTCGACGGGTCCGTCTTCCGCCCCGCCGCGGTCGGTGCGCGCCGCGCCGCCACCCCCTACGTCGTCGCAGCGGCGCGCGTGCAGCCGCTCAAGGGCCTGGACCTGGCGATCGAGGCGATCGCGGACATCAGCCTGGAGGCCCGCCCCACCCTGGTCATCGCGGGCGACGTCTCGAGTGAGGCAGGCGACTACGTGGACGAACTGCGTCGGCTCGCCGACGCGCGGGGCATCGCCGACCACGTCACCTTCATCGGGCCGCAGTCGCGTGCCGACCTGGCGTTCCTGTTCCGTGGCGCGGCAGCCGTGCTCGTGCCGTCCCACTCCGAGACGTACGGGCTCGTCGCGCTCGAGGGCTCCGCTTCCGGGGTGCCGGTCGTGGCCGCGGCTGCCGGGGGCCTGCGTGAGGCCGTGGTCGACGGGGAGACGGGCGTCGTGCTCGAGTCCCGTGACCCGCAGGAGTGGGCGGACGAGATCGAGCGGATCCTGACGGATGCGCCGTACGCTGCCGGGCTCGCCGCTGCGGGCCGGGAGCACGCGGAGCGCCTCAGCTGGGAGCGGTCGGCCGCGGGGCTCGAGGACGTCTACCGCCGGGTGCTCGGGCGCTCGTGAGCGGGACGGGTGGCCGGTTCGCCGCGTTCTGGGCGGCGCTCGACGCGGTGCCCGTCGAGTCGGACGCCGAGGCGCTCTACGACGTCGGATCGCCCGAGGGACGACTCCGGCGAGCGAACCTGACGCGGTACATGGAGCAGTCCGGGCCGGGGGCTGACACGTTGCTCGTGGCCGAGGCACCGGGGTGGCGCGGCATGACGAACACGGGTGTGCCGTTCACGAGCATGCGCGAGCTCGGACCCGAGTACGTCGCGCCACCGGAGCCCACGGCACCGTGGGAGGCCTCGTCGCGCGTCGTGCACGCTGCGCTGGAGGGCTGGCGCGGTGCGCTCCCCGTCGCGTGGGCGATCTTCCCGCACCACCCCTTCGTGGCACCGGACCGGCTGACGAACCGAACCCCCAGACCCGCCGAGGTCCGCTCGGGCGCGCCCGTCGCCCTCGCGCTGCTGGAGGCCCTCGGCGGCGTGGACCGTGTCCGGGTGGTCGCCGTCGGTCGGAAGGCGCAGGGAGCGCTCGCCCTGGCCGGCATCGAGGCGACCGCCGTTAGGCACCCGGCGCAGGGCGGCGCGAACCAGTTCACCGAAGAGCTGCGGGCGCTGGACGGCTAGCCGTCGGTCCGCCCGGTCCGTCCCGGTCGAGTCCCGGTCGCGTCCCGCTCAGGCGGAGCGGACCTCGACGCCCTTGGTCGCGAGCCGCTCGGCGACGTGGGCGGGCAGTGGTGCGGCGGCGTACACGGTGCGGAGTTCCGGCAGGTCGAGCAGGTCGTCCCAGTTCTGCGGGTCGAAGCGGTCGTCCGAGCCGTCCCAGCCGGGGTGGACGTCCTGCAGCACCTCGAGGTCGGAGTCCACGGTGATCTCGGTGACGAGCGACAGGTGCGACGGCAGCAGGTCGAGGTCGTCGTAGTACTCGCGCGCCCGGTCGTCCTGCCCGTCGACGTCGAGGTCCTCGTCGGTCTCGTCCTCGGCGTCCGGGTCGTAGGGGTCGAGGACGTCGAGGTCGTAGCAGAGGACGTCGAGCACCAGGAGCTTCGCGTTGAAGTCCGCGAACTCGATGGGCTCCTCGGTGGTGTTCGACTGCTGGTCCATGGCCGGAGCGTATCCGTCGCCGAGGGACCGTGTTGCGATCGCGAGAAACCTTCCTGTGGGACTGGACAGAAAGGCATCCAGCGCGCAAGGGTGACGCATGGCCACCACCAAGACGGACCGCCCACAGCAGGAGCAGCACGAGCTCCGCCGGGTCATCGGTCCCAAGCTCCTGCTGCTCTTCATCGTCGGCGACATCCTCGGCACGGGTGTCTACGCGCTCACCGGCCAGGTCGCGGCCGAGGTCGGCGGGGCAGCGTGGCTCCCCTTCCTCATCGCGTTCGCGGTCGCGCTGCTGACGGCCTTCTCGTACCTCGAACTCGTGACGAAGTACCCCCAGACCGCCGGTGCCGCGCTCTACGTGCACAAGGCGTTCGGCATCCACTTCGTCACCTTCATCGTGACGTTCATCGTGATGTGTTCCGGGATCACGTCGGCGTCGACGGCATCGCGGGCGTTCGCGGCGAACCTCGGCGCCGGGTTCGGCATCGAGCTGCCGAACGGCGTGGTGATGCTCATCGCGATGGGCTTCATGCTCGCGGTGATGTTCATCAACTTCCGCGGGGTGAGCGAGAGCGTCAAGACGAACGTCGTGCTGACCCTCGTCGAGCTGTCCGGTCTCGTCATGGTGATCCTGATCGGGTTCTGGGCGATCGCGGGCGGCAACGCGGACTTCTCGCGGGTCGTGATGTTCGAGACGCCGGAGGACAAGTCCCTGCTGCTGTCGATCAGCACCGCGACGTCGCTGGCGTTCTTCGCGATGGTCGGGTTCGAGGACTCGGTCAACATGGCCGAGGAGACCAAGGACCCCTCGCGCATCTTCCCGAAGATCATGCTCACCGGCCTCGGCATCACCGCCGTTATCTACGTGCTCGTGTCGATCTGCGCCGTGGCCGTGGTGCCGATCGGTGAGCTGGCCGGCAACGAGACCCCGCTCGTCACCGTCGTGCAGACCGCCGCGCCGGACTTCCCGATCGCCGACCTGCTGCCCTTCATCTCGATGTTCGCCGTCGCCAACACCGCCCTGATCAACATGATGATGGCGTCGCGCCTGCTCTACGGTATGAGCAAGCAGGGTGTGCTGCCGGGCTTCCTGTCCCGCATCTCCCCCGCCCGTCGCACCCCGTCGACCGCGATCGTCTTCACCACGCTCATCTCGCTGCTGCTGATCGGGTGGGTCTCGCTCGACCCGGACTCCCCCATCGTCGTCGTCCTCGGTGGCACCACCTCGCTGTTGCTGCTGACGGTGTTCGCGGTCGTGAACGTGACCGTGCTCGTGCTGCGCCGCGACAAGGTCGACCACAAGCACTTCCGCGCGGGCGTCATCATCCCGGTCATCGGCATCATCACGTGCCTGTGGCTCGTCCTGCCGTTCTCGTCCGGTCGTGACCCGCAGCAGTACCAGATCGCCGGCGCGCTGCTGGCCCTGGGCGTGCTGCTCTGGATCCTGACCTGGTTCACCCACGGACGGAAGCAGGCCGAGAAGGCCCCGACCGGACTCGTGACGGAGCCGACGAAGGTGCAGCGCCCGCCGCACGACCACCGCGACGTCTGATGGACGCGACCAGTGTCATCTGGACCGTCGTCATCGCGGTGATCGCCGCGCTGTCGCTGTCCGCCGGAGGCTGGCGCCTGCGTCGGGGTCGCGGTCGCGGTCGACAGGACGGTCGACGCGAGCGCTGACCGCCGTGCATGAGCGACCCGTGACGGTTCTGGTTCGCGAAGCCCCCGCTTCGTGAACCAGAACCGTCACTCGTTGCCGGGGAGGCACCTTCCCCGCGGCGAGCAACCCGCGGCGAACCCCGAACGCCGAACGCTGAACGCCGAACCCCCAACGGGCGATCACGGCGGGCCGCCGCAGGCTTCCCAGGAGGCGCCCGTACGCTCGTGCTGCTCTTCCCG